>NZ_JATABI010000062.1:0-17373 GCF_036533795.1 Vibrio sp. M250220
TTAGGTACCAACACACATTCAAGTGTTCTTGGAAACATCCTTGTGATGTTTATATTTGAGTCCGGCAAAATCGTGTCTGCACATGTATAAAAATGCAGACAACTTTGGTGACTAACAAAGACCCTTTGGGGTTGTATGGTTAAGTGACTAAGCGTACACGGTGGATGCCTTGGCAGTCAGAGGCGATGAAGGACGTATTAACTTGCGATAAGCCCAGATTAGGTAGTAAAAACCTGTGAGTCTGGGATTTCCGAATGGGGAAACCCACTTACATAAGTAAGTATCGCTGCGTGAATACATAGCGCAGTGAGGCGAACCGGGGGAACTGAAACATCTAAGTACCCCGAGGAAAAGAAATCAACCGAGATTCCGAAAGTAGCGGCGAGCGAAATTGGACTAGCCCTTAAGCTTTTAATGAGACAGGTGAAGGCTCTGGAAAGTGCCGCGATACAGGGTGATAGCCCCGTAACCGACATCTCATCATCAGTGAAATCGAGTAGGGCGGGACACGTGTTATCCTGTCTGAATATGGGGGGACCATCCTCCAAGGCTAAATACTACTGACTGACCGATAGTGAACCAGTACCGTGAGGGAAAGGCGAAAAGAACCCCTGTGAGGGGAGTGAAATAGAACCTGAAACCGTGTACGTACAAGCAGTAGGAGCACCCTCGTGGTGTGACTGCGTACCTTTTGTATAATGGGTCAGCGACTTATATTCAGTAGCAAGGTTAACCATCTAGGGGAGCCGTAGAGAAATCGAGTCTTAACTGGGCGTCGAGTTGCTGGATATAGACCCGAAACCAGGTGATCTAGCCATGGGCAGGTTGAAGGTTGAGTAACATCAACTGGAGGACCGAACCGACTAATGTTGAAAAATTAGCGGATGACTTGTGGCTAGGGGTGAAAGGCCAATCAAACCTGGAGATAGCTGGTTCTCCCCGAAATCTATTTAGGTAGAGCCTCGGACGAATACTACTGGGGGTAGAGCACTGTTAAGGCTAGGGGGTCATCCCGACTTACCAACCCTTTGCAAACTCCGAATACCAGTAAGTACTATCCGGGAGACACACGGCGGGTGCTAACGTCCGTCGTGGAGAGGGAAACAACCCAGACCGCCAGCTAAGGTCCCAAATTATAGCTAAGTGGGAAACGATGTGGGAAGGCTTAGACAGCTAGGATGTTGGCTTAGAAGCAGCCATCATTTAAAGAAAGCGTAATAGCTCACTAGTCGAGTCGGCCTGCGCGGAAGATGTAACGGGGCTAAGCTATAAACCGAAGCTGCGGCAATGACTTTAGTCATTGGGTAGGGGAGCGTTCTGTAAGCCGTTGAAGGTGTGTTGTAAAGCATGCTGGAGGTATCAGAAGTGCGAATGCTGACATGAGTAACGATAAAGGGGGTGAAAAACCTCCTCGCCGGAAGACCAAGGGTTCCTGTCCAACGTTAATCGGGGCAGGGTAAGTCGACCCCTAAGGCGAGGCCGAAAGGCGTAGTCGATGGGAAACGGGTTAATATTCCCGTACTTCTTACAATTGCGATGGGGGGACGGAGAAGGCTAGGTGGGCCTGGCGACGGTTGTCCAGGTTCAAGTGCGTAGGCTTGAGAGTTAGGTAAATCCGGCTCTCTTTAAGGCTGAGACACGATGTCGAGCTACTACGGTAGTGAAGTCATTGATGCCATGCTTCCAGGAAAAGCCTCTAAGCTTCAGATTGTAAGGAATCGTACCCCAAACCGACACAGGTGGTCGGGTAGAGAATACCAAGGCGCTTGAGAGAACTCGGGTGAAGGAACTAGGCAAAATGGTACCGTAACTTCGGGAGAAGGTACGCTTCTGACGGTGAAGTCCCTCGCGGATGGAGCTATCGGAAGTCGCAGATACCAGGTGGCTGCAACTGTTTATTAAAAACACAGCACTGTGCAAAATCGTAAGATGACGTATACGGTGTGACGCCTGCCCGGTGCCGGAAGGTTAATTGATGGGGTTAGCGCTTGCGCGAAGCTCTTGATCGAAGCCCCGGTAAACGGCGGCCGTAACTATAACGGTCCTAAGGTAGCGAAATTCCTTGTCGGGTAAGTTCCGACCTGCACGAATGGCGTAATGATGGCCACGCTGTCTCCACCCGAGACTCAGTGAAATTGAAATCGCTGTGAAGATGCAGTGTACCCGCGGCTAGACGGAAAGACCCCGTGAACCTTTACTACAGCTTGGCACTGAACATTGACCCTACATGTGTAGGATAGGTGGGAGGCTTTGAAGCAAGTACGCCAGTATTTGTGGAGCCGTCCTTGAAATACCACCCTTGTAGTGTTGATGTTCTAACGTCGACCCCTGATCGGGGTTGCGGACAGTGCCTGGTGGGTAGTTTGACTGGGGCGGTCTCCTCCCAAAGAGTAACGGAGGAGCACGAAGGTGGGCTAATCACGGTTGGACATCGTGAGGTTAGTGCAATGGCATAAGCCCGCTTGACTGCGAGAATGACAATTCGAGCAGGTGCGAAAGCAGGTCATAGTGATCCGGTGGTTCTGTATGGAAGGGCCATCGCTCAACGGATAAAAGGTACTCCGGGGATAACAGGCTGATACCGCCCAAGAGTTCATATCGACGGCGGTGTTTGGCACCTCGATGTCGGCTCATCACATCCTGGGGCTGAAGTCGGTCCCAAGGGTATGGCTGTTCGCCATTTAAAGTGGTACGCGAGCTGGGTTTAGAACGTCGTGAGACAGTTCGGTCCCTATCTGCCGTGGGCGTTGGAAGATTGAAGGGGGCTGCTCCTAGTACGAGAGGACCGGAGTGGACGAACCTCTGGTGTTCGGGTTGTGTCGCCAGACGCATTGCCCGGTAGCTAAGTTCGGAATCGATAACCGCTGAAAGCATCTAAGCGGGAAGCGAGCCCTGAGATGAGTCTTCCCTGACCCCTTGAGGGTCCTAAAGGGTTGTTCGAGACTAGAACGTTGATAGGCAGGGTGTGTAAGCGCTGTGAGGCGTTGAGCTAACCTGTACTAATTGCCCGTGAGGCTTAACCATACAACACCCAAAGGGTTTTGCGGACTCAATGTAAGAACATTGAATGTGTCTTTGAGACTTTAACAGCTTTCCAGATTAAAGAATTTGCTTGGCGACCATAGCGATTTGGACCCACCTGATTCCATTCCGAACTCAGAAGTGAAACGAATTAGCGCCGATGGTAGTGTGGGGTTTCCCCATGTGAGAGTAGGACATCGCCAGGCTTTAATTTCGTTTTTAGATTTTAGACCTTTTTATTAAGGGAAAATCTAAAGGCAAAAACTTAGACTCAAGAGTCTAACCAGTGCGGAGCGGTAGTTCAGTTGGTTAGAATACCGGCCTGTCACGCCGGGGGTCGCGGGTTCGAGTCCCGTCCGCTCCGCCACTTATTCCAGACCCCAGCAGAAATGCTGGGGTCTTTTTGTTTTTATCCGTGTATGTTTCTCATCGACCGAGGCATGTCGATGGCTTGCCGTCCCGACCGCCCATCTCTGATTCATACAGCCGAGCCTGACGCTAGGCTTTGGTTGTTTTAAAAGCCCGTCGCTTACGCCACGGGCTTTTTGTGTATTAGGGAGCAGGAGTGCTTCAGGTATGGAAATCGGGTACGGGTTGTGGATTACGCGCTTTGAGATGGCATTAATATTCTAGTTTTTCGCTCCAAACAAAAAGGGTTGACGCTTTCACGCCAACCCTCCGATCTTTTCTCGCTTCTCGCTTAAAGAATAATATCTCTCACTTCAGCATCTTTGCGTTCTAGATAGTGGATAGATTTAATTCGACGGATAGTACGACAGCGACCACGGATTAATAGCGTCTCCGTTGTCGCGATATTACCTTGGCGTGTAATGCCTTCTAGAAGATCACCTTTAGTGATACCAGTTGCTGAGAACACGACATTGTCGCTGCGAGCCATATCTTCCATAGTGAGTACTACATTCGCCTCGACGCCCATTTCTTCACAGCGTTTAAGCTCTGCTGCGCCATAAATGCGGTTTTCTTCTGTATTCCCTTTCACTTCATGGCGAGGCAGTAGACGACCATGCATGTCGCCGTCTAGTGCACGGATCACTGCGGCAGATACTACCCCTTCAGGTGCGCCACCAATACAGTACATGACGTCTACTTCACTGTCTGGCATACATGTAAGAATCGATGCTGCCACATCACCATCAGGGACGGCAAATACACGCACACCCATTGCCTGCATTTCAGCGATAACGCCATCGTGACGAGGCTTAGCTAGCGTAATTACAACTAGAGTATCTAGGCTTTTACCCAGCGCGTGTGCGACGTTCTCTAGGTTTTCTTTTAGTGGCTTGTGTAAGTCGATGCAACCTTTTGCGCCTGGACCTACAACGAGCTTTTCCATATACATATCAGGTGCTTTTAAAAAGCTTCCCTTTTCGCCAGCAGCGAGTACCGCTAATGCGTTAGATTGGCCCATCGCCGTCATGCGAGTGCCTTCGATAGGGTCTACCGCGATATCGACTTCGTCGCCACCTAGGCCGACATTTTCACCGATGTAGAGCATAGGAGCATCATCGATCTCGCCTTCGCCGATAACGATTTCGCCACTGATCTCAGTTTTGTTGAGTAAGCTACGCATTACTTCTACAGCGGCACCGTCGGCTGCATTCTTATCGCCACGGCCAAGCCATTTGTAGCCTGCCAGTGCTGCACCCTCGGTAACTCGAGAAAATGCCATTGCTAAATCGCGTTTCATGATGACTCCAAGTAAAGGATAAAGAGAAAAAACAAAAACGGCAGGATTTTACCATATCAAAAAGGAAACGTTTGCTTTTTTGCCTATAAGGTCATTGAACAGGATCAATTTAGTCGCTTAAATAGATCACATTTCGTCGCTTTTGACTCAGATGTAAAGCTATTGTCAATTTACGCTGTTTTTTTAAGCGAATGATGAAAAATATCCAAGATAGGGCGTGTCTATCAGCGCTCGGCTGAGTAGAATGGAACAAAACGGGTTTGGATCATCGATGACCAAAACCTTTCCCCGAATAACAAATAGGTAGGCCAAGATGTCTTTTGAAGTATTAGAACAGCTAGAAGCAAAAATCCAAACTGCAGTTGATACTATTGCCCTTCTGCAAATGGAAGTAGAAGAGCTTAAAGAAGAGAAAGAGAAACTTGCGACAGAAGCAAACGAACTACGTAGCAGTCGTGAGGAGCTAGAACACAAAGCGCAGCAAATGCAGCAAGAGCATTCAGCGTGGCAGGAGCGCATCCGCAACCTACTTGGTAAAATGGACGATGTAGAGTAATAGGATAGAACCTATATTTTTCGTAGCAGGCTGGACTTGATGTTCAGCCTTTTTTGTATCGAGCGAAAAAATAAAGGCCGATAAGGTTATCGGCCATGGGAATGAGAGTTTGGCTCTGGTTAGCCTTGAGGACGTACGCCAAGTGTATGGCACAGTGCATACGTCATTTCTGCACGATTTAGCGTGTAGAAGTGGAAATCTTTAACGCCTTCACGACTTAGGATTCGAACCATATCAATTGCGTGGCTGGCGCCGACAAGCTGGCGAGTTGTTGGGTCATCATCTAGCCCTTCAAACTGCTTTTTCATCCAACCAGGCACTTTCACTGCATTCTGTGCTGCAAAGCGAGAAGCTTGCTTAAAGTTGGAAACGGGTAAAATACCCGGAACAATCTCTACGTCGATACCCGCTGCCACACAGCGGTCACGAAAACGCAGGTAGCTCTCAACATCAAAAAAGAATTGCGTAATAGCGCGGTTCGCACCAGCATCAACTTTGCGTTTTAGGTTGAGAAGATCCGCCTGAGCACTCTTTGCTTCAGGGTGTACTTCTGGGAATGCCGCGACTGAAATGTCGAAGTCATGGCGAGCTTTTAACAACTCGACTAAATCAGAAGCATACATTTCAGGTTTTCCACCACCCGGTGGGATGTCACCACGAAGGGCCACGATGTTGTGAATGCCGTTCGCCCAGTAGTCATCTGCAATTTGGATCAGTTCTTCGCGAGAGGCGTCAATACACGTTAGGTGTGGAGCTGCGACTAAGCCAGTTTCTGCCTTAATCTCTTTAATGATGGAGTGAGTTCTATCGCGTTCACCTGAGTTTGCACCGTAAGTCACAGAGACAAATTTTGGCTTAAGATTTTTTAGACGGTGTACAGAATTCCACAGTGTTTCTTCCATTTTTTCACTGCTAGGTGGAAAAAATTCAAATGAAACATTGATGTTGTCAGAAAGCTCAGCGACATTCTGATTTAAGGCGTCGATATGACTAGCGTGTGTGTATCCCATCTTACTCTCTCCCAATGGCCATCCATGCCAAAAAACTCATAATTCCCAATCGACGTTTAGACGTCTATATGTCTACAGAATGAATTGAATGCGATTTAATGTCAACTCTGTAATTATGAATTTTTCTCAAGTTGATTATGAGCGGGTTTCAAGTTGATTGGCAACCCATGATTTTGTTTGCTATTTGAGATAGAGCAAGGGCGCTAAATCATTTAGCGCCCTAGAGGTTAAAGTAAACTGGATAGTAGATTTAGGTCGGATTGAATTGCGCCTGCGGTGACCTCTCGGCCTGCTCCTGGTCCACGTATTACCAATGGGTTGTCTTTATACCATTTACTTTCAATGGCGAAGATGTTGTCACAAGGGAGTAGATTAGCTAACGCATGCTCTTTGTTGAGTGCCTCAACGCCGACGGTTGCAGTGCCGTTTTTCTCAAGTCGAGCAACATAGCGCAGTACTTTATCTTCTCTTTGTGCCTTTTTAAGACGTTCAGCCAGCAGTTCACTGAGTAATTGGCTTTGATCAAAAAACTCATCGATAGTTAGACCTGTGAGCTCTTGAGGCACGAGACTTTCGACTTTTACTGATTCTGGCTCAATGACAAGCCCTGATTCACGCGCAAGAATAACCAGTTTGCGCATGACGTCTGAGCCATCGAGGTCGTGGCGAGGATCGGGTTCAGTTAATCCTTGCTGCCATGCCAGATCGACGAGCTCTGCAAATGGTACGCTGCCATCGTACTGTTGGAAAAGCCAAGAGAGCGTGCCTGAAAAAATGCCAGACAGCGCAAGGATGTCGTCACCACTTTCACGTAAGTCTCTAACGGTGTGATTGATCGGTAATCCTGCACCAACGGTAGCATTGTAAAGCCAGTGACGGTTGATCTTGGCAAATGCATCTTGTACTTGATGGTAGTATTCGCTGGAAGCGGACCCTGCTACCTTATTTGCAGAGATCAAATGCATCCCTTGCTCTGCGATCTCTAAGTAGCGTTCTGCCAGCGTCTTACTTGCGGTGACATCTAAGATGACAAGGTCATCATAGCCTTGAATGGAACCGAGCACCTTAATCCAATCACTGCCCTCGTGACTGATCGCTTCTTCATCAAAATGAGTTGCGACTTGGGCTGCATCAATGCCATTTGGGTTAAACCAATAAGTCTGGCTATCGATAACAGCAACTAACTCAAAGTTCATTCCATGGCGTTTTTCTAGCTCAGTTTTCTGTTCGGAGAATAGTGCCAGCCAACTGGAGCCGATATTGCCTTTGCCACACAGTGCAATAGCGACTCGTTTTTGCGCTTGGAAAAGCTGACTGTGAATCGATTTGACCAGTAGTTTAGTGTTTGCCTTACGTAGCACTGCAACAAGGCTAAGGCCTGATAAGGATTCAGAGATAAACTCAACTGGCGAGTTCTTTAGCTGTTGGTAGAAACCATAACAATGGTTGGCATTCTTTGTCACACCGGCACCAACGGCGGCGACCATCGAATAACCTTCTTTTAGTTTGATTTCCGCTTCAAACGCTGCGTCTTGTAAATGCTCTAAAGCACCGCCAACAATTTCGCTGGTATACGCTAAGCGTATAGAGTGTTGGTCTGGTTGAACCTCGTAGGTAAGAGGTTCAAGCTGGGCACGTTTGAGGCTAGCAAGTACCTCATTTTCAATACGTTGGAAATCATGTCGAGAAGAGAAGTAAAGTTCGAACAATAGCACTTCATCGAGAGATGAAATGATTTTAGCCCCTCTTCCTGATGCCAATACACGTTCAATACGAGTTGAACCCGACTCTGGCTGATAGCTACAGCGAAGGTGCAAATCCATCGAGCTTTGAGCGACAGGTTGTAAGGTTCTGCTGTGGAGAACTGGCGCTGCTAGTCGTGCCAACTCGCTTGCTTCGTCTAAGCGTAATAGTGGTAAGAGACAGGCGTCGGAGACCAATCTTGGATCTGCGCTATATACACCCGCAACATCGCTCCAGATAGTTACACGGTTTGCTTCCGCGAGAGCACCAATCACGGTTGCAGAGTAGTCAGAGCCATTTCGTCCTAAGAGAACAGTGTGTCCTTGCTTATCTTGTGCCATGAAGCCTGTAATCACGATACGATGATGGACATGTTGCGCAAGCACTTCTTTAATTAATGGATAAGAAGCACCACAATCAACTTCAGGTTGAGTGCCTGCTTCTGCACGAAGGAAGGCGCGGGCATCTTGCGCGACAGCAGGCAAATTGGTTTGGCAGAGCAAGGCAGCAAGCAGGCGAGACGACCAGACCTCTCCATGGCCAAGCACCGCCGCTTTTTGTGCTTCGTTGAGAGGGAAAGTTAATTCTCCCAAGGTACTGAATTCATCCTGAAGAGTAGCGAGTAGTTGCTGTTTAGTTTCGCCTTCAATCAGCTCTTCAACGAGTTCAGTTTGAAATACTCGTAAGGATTGGAGTTCTTCATGAGCAATGCGCCCATCAGTTGCGAGCCCTTCAAGAAACGCGATCAGTCGGTTCGTTGTTTTACCAGCCGCAGAGACAACGATGAGATCATCCGGTCTTGAGTACTCTTTTAGGATACCCACTACGCGGCGATAACATTCAGGATCCGCTAAGCTACTTCCGCCAAATTTATGTAGCTGACGTTCATGAGACATTATTGAGCCTCCGCTGTTTTAGCAAATGCTTGCTTTAAATCTGCAATTAAGTCGTCTGCATCTTCAAGCCCGACAGAGATACGTAGCAGTTGCTGTGACACTCCCGCTTCCGCTAGCGCCTCGTCACCCATTGCTCGATGGGTCATAGATGCAGGATGGCAAATTAGGCTTTCTACGCCACCTAGAGATTCAGCCAACGAAAATAGCTCTAGTTCGCCAACAAAGTATTTAAGCTGTTCGAAAGTACCTGCAAACTCGAAACTGAGCATCGATCCAAATCCGGTTTGTTGCTTCTTAGCAATGTCATGACCAGGATGATCAGGCAGGCTAGGGTGATAGATTTTGCCTACAAGTTGTTGAGTCTGAAGGTAGCTGAGAATTTTGCTAGAACTCTCTTCATGGACTTTCATTCGTGCTCCGAGTGTTCGTATGCCACGTAGTGTCATGTAACTGTCGAAAGGAGTGCCGGTGGCGCCGATACAGTTACCCCACCACGCTAACTCTTCCGCGTGTTGTTCATTTTTGGTAATCACCACGCCGCCAATAACGTCTGAATGACCATTGATGTATTTAGTCGTTGAGTGAATGACAAAATCTGCACCAAGCTCAAGAGGTTTCTGGAATACAGGAGTCAAAAAGGTGTTGTCGACCGCAACCAATGCGCCGACCTTTTTGGCTTTTTGGCAAACACTTGCGATGTCAACGACTCGAACCAATGGATTTGACGGTGTTTCTAAGAGGATCAGTTTAGGCTTTTGCGCCAATGCCTCTTCGAGGGCTTGCTGGTTTGATTGGTCAACAAACAGGACTTTGAAATCCCCTTTGTTGGCACGAGTGTTAAATAGTCGGTAGGTGCCCCCGTAGCAATCGTGAGGTGCGACGATAATATCGCCAGGGCTCAAGAAGGCTGACACCCATAAATTAAGGGCGGATGTACCGCAGTTAGTGACCACTGCCCCTTTGCCTGACTCAAGTTCATATAGGGCGGTTTCTAATAGGCCTCGGTTTGGGTTGCCAGAGCGAGTGTAATCGTACTTAGGCACTTCTCCGAAAGCTGGGAACCCATAGTTGGTCGAAAGGTAAATGGGTGGAACAACTGCGTGATGTTGAGTGTCAGACTCGATACCAGTACGTACCGCGATTGTGGCTGGTTTACGGGTGCTCATAAATGTTTCCTTTCGACCTTAAATGACTTTTTCAATGGAATAGGCTATAAGCTCTTAAGAGCCATATCGTGGCCATCCCAATCCTTTATTCAATTTACTTTACTTGCCATTTTATAGGACGTCAATACTTCTAGACGTCTATATGTCTTTGCTTGTGGCTATAAATACCGCTAAAATTGGGGTTTCTATTTTCAAACATAAAAATTGATAAAAGGTGCGCAATGGCAGATTGGAATGGCGAATACATTAGCCCATATGCTGAGCATGGAAAGAAAAGCGAACAAGTAAAGAAGATTACTGTTTCTATTCCATTGAAAGTATTAAAGGTTTTAACAGATGAGCGTACACGCCGTCAGATTAATAACCTACGCCACGCAACAAATAGTGAGCTATTGTGTGAAGCATTTTTGCATGCTTATACAGGGCAACCGTTGCCTACAGATGAAGATTTACGTAAAGACCGCCCTGACGACATTCCTGCTGAAGTGAAGAAACTGATGACGGAAATGGGCATTGAGTTCGAAGCGTTTGATGACGAATAACAAAAAATATTAGCACCTTTATTTTTCGCTGAAAGCCGATAACATCATCAAAAATAAAAAAACCGCTGAATATGACAGCGGTTTTTTTGTCTTTATCACATCAGAAACAATGGATTATTGTTCCATGTAGCTTGCTGGCATTTCAATGCGAGCGACACCTGAGTCTACCGCGGCTTGAGCAACTGCTTTTGCAACGCGTGGTAGTAGGCGAGGATCCATTGGTTTAGGAATGATGTAACCCGGGCCAAAAGACAGGGCGTCAACACCTGCTGCAGTGAGTACTTCAGCCGGCACTTCTTCTTTGGCTAGCTGACGAATTGCGTCGACTGCTGCTAACTTCATCTCATCGTTGATTTCACTTGCACGCACGTCGAGTGCACCGCGGAAAATGAATGGGAAGCACAGTACGTTGTTGACCTGGTTAGGGTAGTCACTGCGACCTGTGCCCATAATCAGATCCTGACGTACTTGGTGAGCAAGTTCAGGTTTGATTTCTGGATCTGGGTTAGAACATGCAAATACCACTGGCTTGTTCGCCATTAAAGCAAGCGCTTCAGGAGAAAGTAGGTTTGGACCTGATACACCTAGGAACAGATCAGCACCTTCAATCACGTCTTCTAGAGTGCGCTTGTCAGTATTGTTGGCAAACAGTTGTTTGTATTCGTTCAAATCATCACGGCGAGTGTGGATGACGCCCTTGCGGTCAAGCATGTAGATCTTCTCACGCATAGCGCCACATTTAATCAGTAGTTCCATACATGCGACAGCCGCAGCACCTGCACCTAGACAGACAATCGTTGCGTCTTCGAGTTTCTTGCCTTGTAGCTCGATAGCGTTAAGCATGCCAGCTGCAGTAACAATCGCAGTACCGTGCTGGTCATCGTGGAAAACAGGAACATCACAGCGTTCAATCAGCTGCTTTTCAATCTCAAAACAGTCGGGTGCTTTAATGTCTTCTAGGTTGATGCCGCCAAACGTATCAGCAATATTCGCAACCGTATCGACGAACTCTTCGATAGTGCGGTGTTTGACTTCAATATCAATAGAATCTAGACCTGCAAAGCGTTTGAATAGAAGAGCTTTACCTTCCATTACTGGCTTAGAGGCAAGAGGACCTAAATTACCAAGACCAAGAATCGCGGTGCCGTTAGAGATAACAGCGACCATGTTGCCTTTAGAAGTGTATTTGTAAACGTTGTCTGCATTTTGTGCGATTTCACGTACTGGTTCTGCTACGCCTGGGCTGTATGCCAAAGCAAGGTCTTTAGCGGTTTCTGCTGGCTTTGTAAGTGCGATCTCAATTTTCCCTGGAGTAGGGATTGCGTGGTAATCCAATGCTTGTTGACGAAATTGTTCTTCAGGGGATAGTTCTTGGCGATTGTCGTCTGACATAGGTGTAGGTACTCGTTAATAATTATATGGAAAGGGGGAATCCATTCTAGAGTAACTAAGTCAAGCTGCCTAGGTGAGAATGCGAGCTAAAGCAAGAAAAAGTAGTAAATGACTGGAGATAAGACCAGATGAATAGAGATATAGCTAGCGAATATCGCCAATTGTAATAGATTCGCCTGAAAAATGAGTAGCGAGCAAAGAGCAGAGAACAAAAAAGGACGCCTGGGCGTCCTTTTTTAATTCGGTAACAAGGAAGTTATTACTTCTTGCTTGATAGAGCACCGAAACGCTTGTTGAAGCGATCAACACGGCCGCCTGTATCAACGATACGTTGCTTACCAGTGTAGAATGGGTGACATTTGTCACATACGTCTAGGTGGATAGAATCTTTGTCTAGAGTTGAGTTGAACTCAAAAGAGTTACCACAAGAACAAGTCGCTTTGATTGCTTTGTATTCTGGGTGGATACCAGCTTTCATGGGAGAACCTCTGTAATAGGCCGTGTCGCTATCCGAATCTAAGCCGGACACCACACGTAGTTAATAAAAATAATCTAGGATACCGCTACATATCAGCAAGCCATATCTCTAAGGCGCGATATAGTAATGAATACATCGGTTAGGATCAAGCCGTTTCAACATAAAGTTGCTACTTTTTTAGCCTGATTAGGTTGAATGGTGCTGGTGTTGTTCTCTTTCAACCAATGACCTTTTCCCTTAGACTAATTAACCTCTTCTCTTACTGAACTTTAAAGCCTATATGCGACCAACTATTGCCCGTGTAGCTCTGCCTGTTCCACTGGATAAACAGTTTGATTATCAGATTCCCAGCCATATGTTTCCAATCATAGGCGGGCGTGTCTCGGTGCCATTCGGCCGTCAGACATTAGTGGGCATAGTAACGGCATTGGTTAATGAATCGGAGTTTGGTCTCGATAAGTTGAAACCGATTAAGCAAGTGCTTGATAGTCAGCCTGTTTGGTCGCAAAGCCTCTACTCCTTGCTGGTTTGGTGCAGTCATTTTTATCAGTATCCGCTTGGCGACACTCTGTTCAATGCCATGCCGAGTGCCTTGCGTAAAGGGAAAGAGGCAGACTTTGCCACCTTAGTAGAGTGGCGGCTCACTGCAAAAGGTCGTGATCAGCTCATGCAGGGGTTTGGTCGTGCAGTAAAACAAGCAAAAGTAATGCGTATGCTCGAACATGGTTCGGTGGCACAGCAAAGGTTTTTGGATGAAGAAGTCTCTTCGGCTGTTTTAAAGTCTTTAACGGAAAAAGGTTGGATAGAATCCATTGAGAACAAACCTGTGATTCGAGATTGGCGTCAAGATGTTGAGGCCAAGGTCGACAAACCCAAATTGAATTCAGAGCAAGCTATTGCAATCGCGACAGTGAATAGCGGTGAAGGCTTTGGTTGTTATCTACTTGAAGGGGTAACGGGCTCGGGTAAAACCGAAGTGTATCTTAATTTGATCAAGCCAGTGCTAGAGCAAGGTAAACAAGCTCTCGTGTTGGTACCTGAAATAGGCCTGACGCCACAAACCATCAACCGCTTCAAGAAGCGATTTAATGTACCTGTAGAAGTCATTCACTCAGGTCTCAATGATACTGAACGCCTTAATGCGTGGTTGAGCGCTCGTGATAATGCATCGGGTATTGTGATTGGCACCCGCTCAGCATTATTAACCCCTTTCTCTAACTTGGGCATTATTATTGTTGATGAGGAGCATGATGCCTCATACAAACAGCAGGATAGCTTGCGTTATCACGCTCGTGATGTGGCGGTGATGAGAGCCAATAAGGAGCAAATTCCGATCGTATTGGGGTCGGCAACACCAGCATTAGAGACACTACACAATGCATTGGCGGGTAAATACCATCACTTGATCCTCTCTTCTCGTGCTGGAAATGCGACGTCAACAACGAACAAAGTCCTCGATGTTAAGGGGCTCTATTTAGAAAGTGGATTGTCCGCTCCGCTGATTGCCGAGATGCGCAAACATCTCAAGCAAGGTAATCAAGTAATGCTGTTTCTCAATCGGCGTGGCTTTTCTCCGGCACTGATGTGTCACGAATGTGGTTGGATTGCAGAGTGTAAACGGTGTGATGCGTATTACACATATCACCAATTTAGCAACGAAATTCGCTGTCACCATTGTGGTTCACAGCAACCGATTATCCACCAGTGTCAAGGATGTGGTTCAACGCACTTAGTGACCGTTGGGGTGGGGACAGAGCAGTTAGAAAAACAATTGGCAGAACTTTTCCCTGAATACAAAACCATTCGTATCGACCGAGACAGTACACGTCGAAAAGGTAGTTTAGAAAGTGCATTAGGGGCTATTCGCAAAGGAGAATACCAAATTCTAATTGGTACACAGATGCTCGCAAAAGGTCATCACTTTCCTGATGTGACGTTGGTGGGGCTCTTGGACGTAGATGGCTCTCTTTACTCCAGTGACTTTCGTGCCTCTGAACGTTTAGCGCAACTCTTTATACAGGTTGCTGGTCGTGCAGGGCGAGCGAGCAAACCCGGCGAAGTCGTACTGCAAACACACCATCCTGAACACAGTTTGCTGCAAGCGTTACTGACGAAAAGTTACCGCCACTTTGCAGAAACAGCGCTACAAGAACGAAAACTGGCTCAGTTACCGCCTTATTCGTTTTTAACCCTATTTCGAGCCGAAGCCAATCAATCCGAAACAGTTGAAGAGTTTCTGCGTCAGGTTCGCCATACCTTAGAGGCACATCCGCTGTTTGATGACCTGTGCCAAGTCCTTGGCCCTACACCCGCTCCGCTAGCCAAAAGAGCAGGAAAGTGTCGTTGGCAACTACTACTGCAAACGCAAAGCCGTCCAGTTATGCAGAAATTGTTGGCCAGTGCTAAGCCGGCCATCGCATTATTGCCATTGGCCAAAAAAGTGCGTTGGAGTCTCGATATTGAACCTCAAGATTTAAGTTAGCCTGCCAGTAGGTTTTATTCTAAATGGACATGTTTTTGCTTAAATAGATCATTGATGAGTCATTGCGACAATCAATATTCACACCTTTTTCATTTATTTGTGATCGAAATCTCCTCTCAGGCGCCAATTTTGTTAAATCTCCCGTAACTTTGTGTTTTGAAATGAATAAACTAGGTCGTGTGCAATGTGTTGCTCTCAAACTGTTATTTGTGAGTTAATCGTTTGCTCGAGGCATATTAATAAGAAGATAGGTATTTAGCCTACAAATCGACATCATTTTAGCCGTTGAGGCTATGAGATAAATTCCAACTAGAAGCTAAGGTGGCAACCGAGCTACCGTTGAAGGAAACGAAGAGGGTAAATTTTATATGGCGACAATGAAGGATGTTGCCCAGCTTGCAGGAGTATCAACAGCGACTGTATCAAGGGCGTTGATGAATCCGGAAAAAGTATCATCAGCGACGAGAAAAAGAGTTGAAGATGCGGTATTGGAAGCTGGTTATTCACCAAACTCGTTGGCGCGCAATTTGCGCCGCAATGAGTCAAAAACAATTATCGCGATCATTCCGGATATCTGTGATCCTTACTATACCGAAATTATTCGAGGTATTGAGGATGCTGCGATGGAGCACGGTTACATTGTTCTACTCGGCGATAGTGGTCAGCAGAAAAAAAGAGAAAGCTCATTTGTGAATCTTGTGTTTACTAAACAAGCTGATGGCATGTTGTTACTTGGTACCGATCTCCCCTTCGATGTCAGTAAGCCTGAACAGAAGAATTTGCCTCCTATGGTGATGGCGTGTGAGTTTGCGCCAGAATTAGAACTCCCAACTGTACATATCGATAACCTGACTTCCGCTTTTGAGGCGGTTAACTATCTCACGCAGATGGGGCATAAGCGCGTTGCTCAGATCTCGGGACCGCAATCGGCGGTGTTGTGTCAATTCCGCCATCAGGGCTATCAACAAGCTCTACGTCGAGCGGGTATTACGATGAATCCTAATTACTGTACGTATGGGAATTTTTCGTTTGAGGATGGTGCAAAGGCAGTACGCCAGCTGTTGGCGTTGTCTGAACCTCCAACAGCGGTCTTTTGTCATAATGATGCAATGGCTATAGGTGCGATTCAGGGAGCTAAAAAGCTCGGTATCCGAGTACCACAAGATTTATCCGTGGTTGGTTTCGATGATATCCACTTTGCACAGTACTGCGATCCACCGCTAACTACCATTTCACAGCCTCGCTATGAAATCGGTCGTCAGGCGATGCTAATGATGCTTGAGTTATTGCGTGGCCATGACGTTAGAGCAGGATCGAGACTATTGGAAACGAAACTGGTTGTTCGTGAAAGTGCTGCTCCTCCGCGAGTGCTTTAAAACATACCTCTCAGCGGCACATTTTGATGTGCCGCTTCCATTTATACTCTGTCATCAAGTGGCGATCTGCATTAACATATCGGCAGTAGTAAACAAAATTATTGATGTTAAGTAGTGGCGAATCGAGATTACGTTAAAAGAGGTCGTGGCGGAAACAGCCGCAAGCCGACCAAAAAAACATCTGCACCACGTCGTAAACCATGGCGCAGTGGCCTGTTAGCTATTTTGCTGGTGGGGGTGTTTGGTTATGGTCTGTATAGCCTCAGTAATGATCCTGAGCCACCAGCGCCAGTTGTTGAATCGGTTAAACCAAAATCGAAGCCAGCAACGCAAGCCAAACTGCCACCACCTCCAGAAGAGAAGTGGGATTATGTCGATTCGTTGCCAAGCCGAGAAGTTGAAGTAAAAGCTAAAGAGCAGGTGGTATCTGAGATTCCATATATCATGCAGTGTGGCGCTTATAAGACCGCTCAGCAAGCTGAAGCACGTAAGTTGGATATCGCTTTTCAGGGCATCAATAGTAAGATCCGTAAAAAAGAAGACAGCAGTTGGTATCGTGTTGTGCTTGGACCTTATAAGTTCAAGCGAGATGCGGAACGAGACAAGCATAAGCTACAACGCGCTAAAATCGAACCTTGCGCGATCTGGAAAGAAGCGCAGTAGAAGTTTTAAAAACGAACCCACAGGGTTCGTTTTTTTATGCCACGTAAACAGAACGGGCTCCGCCCTGTGGAGAGCTTTGCTCCAAGAAGCGAGATCGGACTGCGTCCTCAGAGAACGCTGCGCTTCGTGAGCGGGCTCCGCCCTGCGAGAGTTTAGAACGGACTTCATGTGGGGGCGGGTAGTGAGTTGATAGAACCAGGTGTTGACAGGACTTGTCCCAGCGAAGAGATAATACTCTCGCCTCTCGCCTCTCGCCTCTCGCCTCTCGCCTCTCGCCTCTCGCCTCTCGCCTCTCGCCTCTCGCCTCTCGCCTCTCGCCTCTCGCCTCTCGCCTCTCGCC
>NZ_JATABI010000063.1:0-17055 GCF_036533795.1 Vibrio sp. M250220
ACCGAGCCCCGTTTACACAGAGCCTTATTGTACTCCGCCCAGTTAGTTATCTTCTTTTTTGCCTTACCCATACCACCACCGCTCTAACCATCATAAAGGGTCAGATCGCAAGACTCGAAAAAGGTTCAACTGATTTAGGCAACAACGCCGATTGGTATATAAAAAATGCAGGTGACTTGGAAAAAGAAAACAAAGTGGAATACGGAAGTTACTACCCGCTAGCGAGAGAAACAGGAGAGCGCCTTGCTTTAGCGTTATTGAACAACCGAGTTTCGCAAAAACAAATTATTGACTACATGTGTATGGGAGCAAAACTAACGGCAACCACTCTCATTCAAGCAGCAGGACTCAAGAACGATGATGAACCAATTACCACCAATTGAAGATAAAGCTAACATTGATTTTCCTGTCGCACTTGGCGTGTTCGGTATGTTAGCCGCTCTTTGCACTCGACAGGAGCAGAGCATCGACCAAGCATATAGTTTGCTCGTCAATGCAGCAAATAAAGGGCGCAATTTTATCTCTTTAGACAAAGAAAAAAAGCCAACGGGTTTTGTTATATGGGCAAAAGTACCTAAATCCCGAATTAAAGAGATTCAAACGCGTGGTTATGCATCGGAAGCTGAACGATTGGCTTTGTTAGAAGCATCCACTGACGACGGAGAGCCGACAATTTTATATATGCTCTCACCTTTTGGTCAGCATTTGGATGTAATCAAAGCGTGGCAAACAACCTTTGGATTCGAACGTACTACTTGCTGGGCTCTGGCTGACAAGGGGTACGCCAATATCCGAAAACTGAGTTAAGCCTTTGGAGAAACAATAATGAGCACCAATAATTTCTATCGCAATCTAGGGTATTGCTTTCACCTACTTGCACATTCCAGTACGCATAAAGAATTCAATTTAGCAGGCTATATGGATGTTGAAATTTGTCCTGCCAATCGGCGAGGCCAACTGCGTATTTACGAAAATGACAAGCAAGACCCTGTTGGTTTTGTTACTTGGGCAAAAGTGAATGAAAGCACCAAACAAGCGCTGATTAAAGACAGCCGTGCCCTCTACTACCAAGAATGGAACAGTGGAGATCACTTGTTCTTTAACGACTTTGTTGCCCCATGGGGAGGCGTAAAAGAAATTTTATCGGATCTGACGTCGACGGTGTTCCCTAAAGAGCAGGCATTTAGCATCAGCCGAGATAAAGAAGGCAAAACTAAAAAAGTACATCGCTGGACGGGTAAGGAATACACCTGCCAATGATGAGGTGGACAGAGGTGGATACACGATACATCGTTAAGTGTAACGGCCTGACGTTGTATCGCCTATCCACTTACATAATTCAATTAATAAGGAAATCAAATTATGTCTAAAGTATATAAGATTTGTAACTGCGTAGAAAGTGCTAACGGTATCGCCTTTGGAGGAGGTGGCGGTGGCGGTGGCGGTGGCGGCAGTATATATTCGAATGCCAATTATGATTGTTACACTGATTCTGCTACAGCAGTAATTTCAACCGCAGCAGCCGTTGCAGCACCAAATCCCTTAACTGTGGCAAATGCTGCTTATCAATGGGGTGCTGCAATAAATACATGTACAAATAAGGATTGATAAATATAAGGTGCTCTCACTTATAGGAGCACCTATAACTTGGAGTTTTAACTATGGATAAGAGAAAAATTGATAACTTTAATTGGGCAATATTTTACATATTGCTTATTATGGTCATTTTGTTTGACATAAATGAACTCAATGGCAGCGGTCTTATAATAGCACTATTGTCAGTATCGTACGTTAAATTAAAGTATATAGACCCAATTATAAAAAAAATAAATAATTTAGAGGACAATTAACCCCTGATTTTATCTAAAATAATTTCTGATTATAGCATTGTATTTTTCATGCTTTCTGTGGTCTTTATGGTGATTCATTAT
Organism: Vibrio sp. M250220; assembly: GCF_036533795.1. Classification (NCBI taxonomy): domain Bacteria; kingdom Pseudomonadati; phylum Pseudomonadota; class Gammaproteobacteria; order Vibrionales; family Vibrionaceae; genus Vibrio; species Vibrio sp. M250220. Next base: position 1,932 of record NZ_JATABI010000063.1, read on the forward strand.
GAAAAAAATAGATAAAGTTATGTTGGAAATTGTTTTTTATAAATTAAATGGCCCTCTATTTTTAATCTTTATTAGTTCAATGTTTGTTTACATAATTTCACTATCTGTCCCATTATCTTTTATGTCGATCATTGATAGGGTTTTAGTTTCAGAAGGAAAATCTACTCTTACCATTATTCTTACTGTATTAATCATAGCCGCATTAATTGATTGTTCTTTATCGATACTAAGCTCGAATTTAAGTTTTTGGATGAATAACACTCATATATCAGAAGTAAGCCACTATTTTTTTGGTAAGCTATTCAAGCTCAAGAAGACTGAAGTTAACAACACCAATGTCGGAGAAGTGTTATCTCGGTTGAGTGAGTTAGATCAAATCAAAAATCACATCTTCAACTGGATATCTAAATTTAGCTTAGATTTGATTTTTATGTTCATTTTCTTTGTGGTAATTTTTAACCTAAATGCTTCACTTAGCTTAATATTGTTGATGACTGTTCCGCTCCACCTATTACAGTATTTTATTTTCAATAAAATAATAAAGAGATCGAACGAACAGATGTTTTCTGCAAGTATCGATTACCAAAATAGGATCATAGAAAGTATCACTGCATATGATCACCTTAAAGCAAACCGAAAAAGCGATGCAATATTATGTCGAATTTACCATGCATTTGATATAAAACTGAGAAATGGCTACGAATTGGCCAAGGTAAATATTTATTCAAGTCAAATGTCGGAGCTTGTAAATAAAATTTCTGAGGCGATAATTTTATTTATGGGGGCAAAGTATGTGCTGGATCAGTCCATGACGCTAGGCGCATTGGTTGCCTTTAATATGATGAAAGACAGGGTAACAGGGCCATTACTGCGTTTGGCCTCGATTTGGGAGGAAATCCTTGCCTTTAAAATATCGTTAGAACGCGTAAACGTGATAATGGAGGCAGAATCTGAAAACAGTGGAGAGCACCTGCATCGAATCACTTCGCTTACACAAGGTGTTCAATTTCGTAATGTTTCATTTCAATACAGTCAAAATGAACTGGCGGTTAATCAACTCAGTGTAGAGATACACCGTGGAGAAACCCTATGTATTTTGGGCGAATCTGGAGCAGGCAAAAGTACCTTGGCGAAGCTATTAGCGGGGGACTACGACCATTACCGAGGCGACATCTTGTTTGATGGCAAAGAACTGAAAGAAATTGCTTTGCCTTCGCTCCGAGAGCTAGTCGCTGTCGTGCAACAAAAGAGTATTTTGCTTGCAGGCACCATCCGCGAAAACATTTTGTTCGACTCCTTAATCGATGATCACACATGGGTGGAAAGAGCCGGAAAACTAGCCGATATTCACGATTTTATTGTGAGCTTACCCCAAGGCTATGATACCCCAGTGGCTGAGCAAGGAGGGAACTTCTCTGGTGGGCAGATTCAGCGAATAGCTCTTGCCCGCGCCTTCGCATCAGATAAGCCGATTATGATTCTGGATGAAGCCACCAGTGCTTTAGATTACGAAACCGAAGCCAATATTGTGGCCAATTTGGCGCAGCTAAAAACAGACAAAACAATCATTATTATTACTCACCGTTTGTCGCTAGCGCGAATTTCGGATGCCATCATCTACATGAAGAATGGCGAGGTGCTCGAACAAGGTAACCATAAATCGTTAATCAACGCACCGAGTCACTACCGTAAGCTGTACCAATATCAGATAGGTGAAGTGCCTTCGAATAGTGCATTACCAGCGCCTGACAATGCGGGGTGAATAACATGACGGAAATTTTTTTTCACCCAGAAGTGTTAAGGAATCGAGCTAAACATAAAGCTCCATTCGCCACCAGTTTAATAGTGGTGATGATCGTTTCCATCATAATCGCCATTGTTATTTCGGTTTACTCGGAAATTGAGATCATTTCACCAACGACAGGGCGCATTATTCCGGTAGGGAAAGCGAACACTGTGCGGAGTACATCGATGGGCTTAGTCGAAGAGGTACGTATCGAAGAAGGGCAGCAAGTTCGGCAAGGGCAAATACTGGTGACGTTAAAGACCAAGCAAATTACGGCGGATATGACGTCTGTATCGTCGGAGCTCAGGGATGTACAAGCAAGAATTAATGCACTTGTGCCATACAGGAAATTGACGGCAATTGAAAAGCCAGAGGAGTTTTCAAACCTCTATCAAGAAATTGCCTATGCCAGATACCTAAAGCTCAACAATGATTTAGAGGATCTAGACGAGCAAATGCGTGAACTGGAGTCAGAAAATACGGTGATCGACCAGCAAAGAAAGCGATTGATAAAACAGCTACCATTGGAACAAAAGCGATTGCAAGCTAACTCACAGCTTAAAATTAGCGGTTACGCCAGTGAAATGACATTCCTCGACCAAGAAGTAAAATTGGCTCAGCTTCATTCCGATATTTCCCTAAGTCGTGCACAGTCTTATGCCTTGAATACCAAGATAGCCAACCTAGAAAAAGACAAGAAAAAAGTACAAGACAGTTTCCAGTTGGCACTGATGGAAGAGTTAAGGGTGCTTAAGTTGAGCAAAGTCGATCTAGAGCAAAGGTTAGCAAAGCTGGAAGAGGTTCGCCAAAATAGCCAAATTAAATCCCCTATCAACGGTGTAGTGCAAGAGTTATCGGCAATTGATGAAGGCAACTATATTGAAGAAGGGGAAGTACTACTCAAAGTCATCCCCGCCGATGCACCGCCGATTGCAGAAATCATGATCCCCAGTAAAGACATTGGGTTTATCCATGTCGGGCAAAACGCTCGCGTGAAAGTGGATGCGTTTTCCTACACTCGATATGGCAGTTTACCTGCTGAAGTCAGCTACATCTCACAAGATGCTGTGATGGAAAATGAACAGCTCTTTTACCCAGCTTATCTAACGCTAGAAGAAACACACTTCGATATCAAAGGCAAAGAAATGCGCGTTCAATATGGCATGTCAGTGAAAGCGGACATCATTACCGGCGATCGTCCTTTGATAGATTATTTCATCGCACCGATTAAAGAAAACCTCGATCAAGCACTAATTGAAAGATAAGGATATAGTTATGATTCCATTGATGAATGTGTTAAGGCAAGGCTTTGAAAACCCAGAAGGGTTACCTATGAGTTGCCAGTTTTTGTTTGAACAACAAAATAAACAAACAACAGGTTTTTATATCCAGTGTGATTCTGAAGGTGAACAGATTGAAGAAGGGGTTATATCCAACCCGAAATGCACGGTTCGGTTGCCTCTGAACTTAGCTCAACGGATCGAGCGCGATATTACGACCATTGACTACCGAGACCCTGAGATTATTGGGCAAATTCAATTCGAAGGAGATGAGCGTATCGCCAATCATATGGCGAAAGCGATGCTCCAACCAAATGAATGGATTCAATCTCGTTTTAAAGAAGCGGAAGAGCAGCACGCTGAAATGAACGCGGAATCCATTTCAAATTTTGCTCGTTTATCCAACCCTACCGAAACTGAACTACTTGAAGAATTAGCCAAGAATAGACCATTTATTGTAACAGACATGGTATTGCCTAGGGATCACACTTACTGGACATTAGACACGCTAGATGAACACTTTGGGGATGAAACAGTTCGCGTTCGATCGGCTGAAGACAAAGAAACCATGCGTCAATTTACACAACGTATGCGCGAGTTTGAAGTAAGCTACGATAAGAAGTTTGTGGAGGGGTTTACCAAACCGTATACAGAAGGAGCGTCGTTACCAGAAGCAATGAAACCCTGGTTCATGCCCCTTTATTTTACAGCTGAAGACTTTTCCGATCCTCAGATATGGCTAGGTTGTGTTCCCACACACATACCGGCCAGTAGTTTACACCGTGATCCCATGTGTGGTTTTTTATATCAAATTATTGGGCGTAAAAAGCTATTGGTGTACTCAGCAGACCAAGCCCCCTACTTGTATCCAATGAAGGCGTACAACAGCAATTATCAACCCTGCTGGGTAAAACCAGAAGACCCCAACTTAGATGTATTCCCTCAATTTAAAAATGCCAAGGTCGTTGAGGTGATACTACATCCAGGAGAAATGTTGGTTCAACCTAAAGGGTGGTTTCATAGTGTATATGCGTTAGACAGCCCTACTTTTTCGGTAAGCTACTTCTGGCGTTACTGAATCTTATCCATTCAATTAAAACTTTCTCGTTACAAGGAACTGATATGAAGGTTTGGAAAACACTCTTACTCGCAGGATGGGCTGTCATTTTACTTCTCCGCGCATAGGTGCGGCTTCAATCAAAGAGCGAGTTGCATTTCTCATTATCGCAAGCAATTAAAGAGGTTACATATAAATTTTAGCTGATGAAAGAAAAAGGGATTAGCGTTCAAGAGCTACAGCAGTTCAAAACTATGCTTAGAGATTCATTTGCTTCAACGCTCTCTGATGATCTGAGTACTGCGTATGGCAGTAACGCTGCGGTGGGTATTAACTACTATGATGCACTCAACTATGAAGAAACCTTTAACGAAGTGACGTTAGATTATGTTAATGCCTTAATACCGAATTTTCTTCCAGATACAGGCATTAGTATTGGAATCCTTACTGAATAAATAATTTCTTAAAAAACAACGCCAGCGATTCGTCGCTGGCGTTCTAGTTTGAGAATTCCCATCTCAATAACTACTCATACTGAGTCAACCAACTCTTTAGAATCGTATTGAGCTGCTTCTTCTGATTAGCATTCATACCTTTAACCAGCTTGGCCTGAACTGCCGCATGCTCTTCGATGATTTTATCAATCAGAACAAAACCATCTTGGGTCAGTTCTACAGTGACGCTGCGGCGATCTTCTTTGCTGTGCTCTCGGCTAATCAGCCCTTTTGATTCCAGTTTATCTAAGCGGTTAGTCATCGCGCCAGATGTTAACATCATCGAATCAATCAGCTCTGAGGGAGTAAGACGGAACGGCTTTCCGCTGCGACGCAGTGTCGCCAGTACATCAAACTCTCCCAATTTTAGGTCATAGCGCTTATGTAGCTGAGCAACTTCAGTCTCCATATATTTGGCGATTCGCATCAATCGACCCATAATCGCCATCGGCTCTGTCTCTAGATCCGGCTTTTCCTTAGCCCAATGCTCTACTACTCTATCAATAGCATCCATGAATGTTTGTCTCCAGTAACAAAATGCTGTGTCGAATATCTTAACATAGAGATACTTTACAAACAGCGATTTTAAGCGTACATTTCTCACAAAAGTATCTTAACGTAAAGATAGTTATTATAAATATACTACTTGCCATGATTCCGGCATTCTTTTGGGGAACCACCTATGCGGTCACGCAATATACACTTGCGGACTGGCCTCCCCTATTACTGGGCGCGATTCGCGCACTACCAGCCGGACTTCTGTTGTTGGCATTCAGACCTAGTCTGCCGAAAAAAGGCGACTGGCAAATCCTATTTAGTCTTGGATTAATCAACATCGCGACCTTCTTTGGTTTGATCTTCGTGATGGCTCTGACTCTGCCATCGGCGATCTCCGGCGTCGGGATGATTTCTGTTCCAGTGTTTGCCATGGTTTATAACTGGCTGATCAACAAACGTCGCCCTGGTATCATTCAAGCGATAAGTGGGGCGACCTTAATCGTTTTGGCGTGGATGTTGTTTGATCCAAGTTCAATCACGCTTAACCCTATTGGCCTAGGCGCTATGCTGGTAGCCATCATGTGTATTGTTGTTGGTAGTTCGCTAACTAAATCACTGGGTAGCCGGATGCACTGGTGGACAGTGCTAACATGGCAACTGATTCTTGGTGGTGTGATTTTATCGGTTGCCGCAGGCGTTCAAGCTACGATGGAGCCGACTAAGTACGCGGCGCTGGCGCACAATTTCTCAATGACTAACTTGTCAGGTCTACTTTGGGTGGTTGGTTTGAATACCGCTCTTGGCTATGGCATGTATGTTTGGTTGTTGCAACGCATGTCTGTCGTCGATTTTACGTTTGGGGGAATAGCTAACCCAATAGCAGGTATTGTGTCAGGGCTAGTAGTGCTTGGAGAGTCTTTCACACCATTCCAGTACAGCTTAATGGTTGGCATGATTGTGATGTCATTACTGCCTCAAGCCATACTTGCTATCCGGCAAAATCGCCCAACCCCTGCTGAGTGCCAAACCCAATAGCCTAAAAAGCCGGATTGATGCCATGAGTTCTCTCGTAGCATCAATCCAATTGGCTCTATGACTGCTCAATAGTTTTAAGTACCCGACGCTGCTCATCCCATGCCTGATAAGGCTCTCCCGCTAACATTTTCTCTTTTTCAGTTCTCATTACTGTCACCGCTATCGTATTCTGACATCTCTGCGTCTGCGTGAAATATCGCGCATCAACAACAATTTTACGCCTGAGAATGCATCATTTGGTGACGAAAAACTTGCTATAAGTGCTCACTTGACCGTTGATGTACTCGATACCACTATGGATGTTATCAGTGCTGCTACCAACGATTTGGTACTCTACGACAAATTCACCACTAATCACCTTAATAAATAAAAATCCATCGACCACCTTCCAAAGCCCTTGAAGAGATTTATCGCTGAAGAGATCTTTTTCCAATAGTGTGCCATTAGGGTTAAGGCGGATTTGTGACGCAAAACCATCAATATTCACTTTGACCCAAGTCTGTTGATGGACTTCGTAGCTCAATATTTTACGATGTTTTTTCACCCACTCAATGAGCTCTTGCTCTTGGCTAGCAGTCAAGGTCGGTAAATCTTCCATCTCCAACAACGTGTGATGTTTTTCGTACCAGAACAGTTGTAAGTGAAGCAGTTTCATGTGCGTATGCAGATTATCGGTGGAAAAGTCAGCGCAACTTTGCGTCAAGCTAAGCTGTAAGTCAAATCTTATACGTTCGACTGAAAGTGTGCAGCATAATACGGGGGGATTTATGCTGCACTATCCCAGTTGGGATCAACGGCGCTTAAACAAGCTCCGGAGCAGGAGGCTCTAGGAAAATAAAATATTTAACGCAGAACTAAGCCGCAAATAGTTTCGGCAGGTTGGCATGGTCACAAGCTTGATTTAATCTGTGTTGAGCAGTAATTATGTTCTGTTTCCAATTATCATCTTGCGCCCACATTTCAATGACCAATGGTACAACACAATCCGTCTGCTTAAGCGTAGTAAAGATCGAGTTGAAATCGACCTCACCCTCCCCTATGACAAGATCCCGAAACTGACCTTGAGAATCAGGCGTCACTCGGTAGGTATCTTTCAGATGAATCTGCGTAATATGTGGCTTGCTCAACTTTAACTCTGTCACGACGTCATAGTTCCACCCAGAGATGTTACCTACATCGGGGTAAGCGGTGAAGTACGGAGAGTCAACTTCTCGACGTAGCAGCTCAAATTTACTCAAGGAGTTAAGATAGTCGGTATCCATTATCTCAACCGCAAGCATCACACCCGCTCGTTCGGCTAACTTAGCAGACTGCTGCATCCCTTCGATAAATCGTTGGTGAGATACTTGATTTGAAGGCTCATAGTAAACATCGTACCCAGCAAGTTGAATGGTACGAATCCCCAGTTTGTATGCCAATGCAATCGCTTTTTCCATATGCAGTAACGCTTGTTTGCGAATTTCAGGATCGGCAGAACCAAAAGGAAATTTGCGGTGCGCACTTAAACACATCGACTGCAAAGGCATAGCGTACTGCTCACACTGGTGACGCAATGCATATATGGTCTCGTCATCCCAATCCAAACGGCAACGACGTTCATCAGACTCATCAACAGATATCTCAAGAAAATCAAAGCCAAGTTGCTTGGTGGTTTTGAGTTTCTCTTCCCAACTAAATCGATTAGGCAGCGCCTTTTCATACAAACCAACGCGATGACGTTGCAAGTTTTGATACATAGCTTCCCCCTAATTCCAGAAACGGTCAATTTGAGTGCGTAAAGATTCCGCCGTTTGCTTGCCCGTTTCTCCCGCTAAGGCACGGCCAGCGATAAAAGTTTTCGCTTGAATGCCTTCAAACAGGTAAATATCTTCAGGCACAATACCGCCTGTAATCGACAATTGAAGCCCCAGTTCAGACAGCGCGCGCATCTTATCCAGATCCTCTTCACTCCAACCAACCCCCGCCAATTCAGCATCTCGTGAACGGTGATAAATGGCTTGTGAGATACCAAGATCGATCCAAGCCTGCGCATCGGTCATCGTCCAGTTGCCATAAATTTCAATCTGAATTTCACCACCATGTTCATCCGCAACTTTTTTGCATGCTGCAATCGTGGCAATGTGCGCGGCAGCCGAAACCGTGATCCAATCTGCACCCGCTTCAAAAGCCATTTTAGACAGAATGGCACCACCGTCTGTGGTTTTCATGTCACATACAAGAATATGTTTAGGGTGATTTTTGCGTAAGGTAGAAACCGCATTCATCCCTTCGGCAAACGCTAAAATGGTACCGATCTCGATGACATCTACAAAACTTTCAACATTGCTCGCCACTTCAATCGCAGCGGACAGGTTAGTTTGGTCTAGAGCAATTTGAATCATTGGTTTTGCCATTGTTTTATCCCTTAATTTTTTCACGTATTAGACGGGCTAGCCCATCATGGTTATTATCTGTAGAACACACGAGCTTTGAGTGTGATTTAACCTGATCGTCAGCATTGAGCATTGCAACCCCTAAATTGGCGTATTGCAGCATTGAGATGTCATTGTGATTATCTCCCACTGCAATCACATGATTGGCGTGATAGCCAAGCTCGGAAACATACTCAGCCAGGCGATGACCCTTACTGTTACCTTTGGCGGAAAAGTCGATTCGATTTGACCAAGAACGTTCCCCATTAAACTGTCTTTTGACCCATGGATGCTCTAGTAAACGCTCTACAGAACTCGGACATCCTTCGACGACAAATTTCCAAATGTACGGACTTTGTTTCGCCGTTTCGCTGAATGAATCCACTCGGTAGATCTTCGGTCTAAGGGAATTTGGTACCGTACTTGCCCAGCCTTCTAAGGCTTGCATATAAGTAATCGGGTTGTAGTTTGAGTAAGTCATCGCATCGGAGATATACATCACCATCTTGACCTGAAACTCTCGTGCTAGTTCGATAAAGACCAGCGCATCATCTTTCGCTATCGCATTTTGCTTTAACACCTGATCGTTGGCATAGTCGTAGACATAAGTGCCATTACAACAGATGATCGGTGTGTCTAGTCCAAGTTCGTAATAATAGGGTCTAGCTGCGGTATGATGGCGTCCAGTGACCACCACCACTTTGCACTTGTGCTTAGCTTCTTGAATTGCTTGCCTTACTTGTGGATGGATAGTGTGTTCATCAGTCAACACTGTGCCATCCAAATCTAATGCTAATACTTTGTACATCGAGTCTCCTCGCAACAAAAAGGGTTAACTCTGGCCGTAATAAGCGTTATCGCCATGTTTACGTAAGTAATGCTTATCAGATAACTCAGGCTGTATCTTGATTCCGCTGTTTAATGAGCGAGTCGCCAAAGCCATCGCTGAAATTTCTTCCAGAACAACGGCATTGTGCACGGCATCATCCGAGTTCTTACCCCATGAAAATGGAGCATGTCCTGCCACTATCACGCTTGGAACCGCCATAGGTTTGATACCGCGCTTTTCAAACTCTTCAATGATAACGAGCCCAGTATTTTGCTCATAAGCTCCGGCAATTTCGTCATGAGATAACTTACGAGTGCAAGGGATATCACCGTAGAAGTAATCCGCATGAGTGGTGCCTAAAGCGGGGATATCAATCCCTGCTTGCGCCCAGATAGTCGCACTACGTGAGTGAGTGTGTACTACGCCACCAACTTCTTGAAATGCTTTATAGATCTCGATATGTGTTGCGGTATCACTCGATGGTTTTAACCTTCCCTCGACCACCTTGCCTTGCAGATCAACCACAACCATGTCATCAGCTGTCATTGCGTCATATTCAACCCCCGAGGGCTTGATAGCGATAACGCCGAGTTGGCGATCGATTTCAGATACATTGCCCCAAGTGAAAGTGACTAGACCATATTTAGGCAGCTTAAGGTTAGCTTGCAAAACACGTTGCTTGAGTGCGCTATACATACTTTCTCCTTAGACCAACTCCGCAAGTGCTTGATCAATGACGTTAAACACATCGGTCTTAGTACGGCAACGACGTAACTTGTTTAGGTCTACCCCGGTTTCGGACTCTTCATCATCAAGTACACTAGTCACTTCCATTAACCCTTCCATATGCTGATTAGAACAACTACCTGCTAAGGTAATCAGTACATCAACGGGTTCTTCCTCACCATCAAACAACACAGGCTGTTCAAGAGTAACGAGGGCAAATGCGGTTCTAATCACCCCATCTTCAGGACGGGCATGAGGCAGTGCTAAGTTTGGCGCTATACAAATGTATGGACCAAGTTTCTCAACACTGTCGATGATGGCTTGATGATAACTTGGCAAAATTGCGCCTGAGGCAATCAACATGTCCGTACCGATAGCGATAGCCTCACGCCAATTGGCTGCACTGGCATGCAGTTTGATTGAGTTATTGTCGATTAGTGATTGCTTAAAACCCATGGTTCTATCTCCAATGGAGTGCCAGCGATAACTGGCACTTAATTATTGTTATTAGATACTTGCCTATTGATTGACAGGCTACTTGGCTTGGACAAAGTTCTTATTGATGATGTCGAGTAGCTCGTCACCAAAAGAGTTTGGATTGAGCATGTTTTGTACTCCGAGTACAAACTTGCCCTCTCCAGGTTCCATTTCTGCCGATAGATGCTTTGAAGAAACAATGATGTCTGTCGATGCCAACTTTGACTTGTAGTCAGATACCGCACACGAGTCCATCACATGAGGGATACCTTTTTTCTCCAAGTACTTGCCTATTTTCATTTTCATCATCATCGACGAACCCTGACCATTTCCACATACCGCAAGAATGCTCACCGGACGCACACCATCACTCGCTTTGAGTGCTTGCTCGACGGCTTCGATAACTTCAGGCTCTTCACATACCGTCACCACGCCTTGAGCATCTTCTTCCGCACGCAATTGCTTAGCAGCAAAGAACATGTACACGCCAGACAGAGCCAATAGAACAAAGAAGAACATTCCAGATGCTGAGAGACCTTGCATAATTGGCGGGAATACCAAAGCCCAGTCAGCCATACCCATCCAACCACTAAATTCAGTACCTTGTTGGCTAAATAGGTGAATAGCCCATGCACTACCTAACACCTCAATGATGCCCATCACAAAACAGATCTTCATCACCGCTCGCCAGCCACCAAAGTGATTGGCAAACACACCAATTGTGGCATTGGAGAAAAACATCGGAATAAATCCAGGAATGATCATAATGGGTGCATCAAATGCCAACATTGCCAGAACTGCAGCAAATTGGCCTAAAGCCCCCCACATAAAACCAAATACCATTGCGTTAGGAGAAAAAGCGTAAATCGCCGCACAATCGATTGCTAATACGGCATTAGGAATAACGCGCTCAGAGATCCCTTTAAATGCCTCCGAAAGTTCGGCAACAAACATACGAACACCAGCAACAATCACTTGAATCGCGACCGCAAACTTAAGACCAGTTTCGAGAATATAAATAGACCAGTGGGTTGAACCCGCCATCTGTTGAAGATTATCCAAACCAAATGAAAGTAAGATAATGCCAAAGAATACCGTCATGACTATGGCCGTTGCCGCAATACTGTCATGGAAAATGTGGAGCCATTTAGGCAACTCAAGATGGTCAACACTGTCTTTTTTGTCGCCCAGTTTTGGCGCAATTTTTGTCGCAATCCAAGAAGCAAACTGCTGTTGGTGACCAATTGAAAAACCCGCACCACCAGTGACTTCTTCTGTCGGTTTAAACATGATGTTGGAAGATATCGCCCAGTAGAGTGCCATCAATACCGCTGAGTAAATGATGGTTTCCCACATGCTCGCGCCAAGAATAAAGTAGAACACGGCAATCAAACCCGCTTGCTGAAACATAATGTGGCCAGTCAGCATGATTGTGCGTATACCCGTATAGCGACGGAGAAGGACAAGAAGAATGTTGATACCCAGCGCAAGAATAACCGCATACCCCACCCAAGAGTAGTTGTCGCCCATGGTTTCCATGGTCGCCATCATTGAGGTGTATGGGTCAATAACCGAGCCAGTTAAACCATGATATTCAGATAGTTTTGAAATCACGGGTTTAAAGCCAGCAACCAGAGTGCCCGCACCGACTTGAACAAGCATAAAGCCGACAACGGTTTTGATTGATCCTTTGATGATAGTTGTGGCATCACGTCTAAGCAGCCAATAGCCAATCAATGTCACTAAGCCCAGCAATAGCGGAGCCTTGGTCATCACTTGGCTGTAAAAAATATAGAAGATGTCGTATAAGAACTCCATATCTTTACCCCTAATAGTCTTTGTATTTTTATTTGGTTTGTAGGACAGGGCGCTTCCATTTGTAGGTAGTGAAATACGCCCTCTTTTGCTCACGGATTAAACTTTAACAATCAAAAGTAATCATTCAATGCTCATTTGTGATTATTTTGATTTTTGTCAATTTTGCCTCTCACTTGTGGCTATTTTTGGGTAGCTTGTCACACAGAATTCAGCAAAAAACTTATAAATCAATAGGTTATGTAATACTGTGATTTATAGCATGTTTTTGTTTCACACCCATTTGACATTCAAAGCGGTGATTATTAGAATCAAAAAAAATCACAAGCAATCACCAAGTAATCACAAACTTGAACAGGTGATAACAATGAATGAAGTACAAAGACACAACGGCATATTGTCGTTATTAGAAGAAAACCACACCATCAATGTTTCACATATCATTAATAGTTTTAATGTTTCTCCTGCGACCGCCCGTCGCGACATTTCAAAACTGGATGAGCTAGGTAAGCTGCGTAAAATTCGCAACGGTGCAGAACGAATAGAAAATCAAAAGAAAAAATGGTCACCACTTAACATCAACAGCACTGACCACTACGAAGAGAAGTCCCTGATTGCACTGCGTGCAGCTGAGTTGTGTGACTCTGGAGATAGTGTCGTGATCAACTGTGGTTCGACCGCATTTTTACTCGGCCAAAAGTTATGTGGCAAAGATGTCCAAATCGTCACAAATTACTTTCCATTGGCGAGCTACCTGATCAATGAAGATCATGAGGACGTGATCATTATTGGGGGACAATACAACAAGGCACAAAACATCTTCCTTAACCCAGCTCCAGATTCATTGGGTAGCTACGCGGGTAATTGGATGTTCACCTCAGGCAAAGGACTGACCGATGCAGGGCTCTATAAAGCAGACATGCTAACCGCCGTGGCCGAGCAACAAATGCTCGAACAAATCGACAAACTGGTCGTAGTCGTTGATAGCTCTAAAGTGGGGCAAAGAACCGGAATGCTTTTCTGCCCAGCAAGTAAAATTGACATTGTCATCACTGGCAAAGATGCCAATCCAGATGTCGTCAAAGCGATAGAAGCCCGTGGTACGCAAGTCATTCTGGTTTAGAAAATAAGTAGATAAATAACAAACACTTAGTTCAGCGTCTCAACTGCCTGTTAAGACGCTTGGCTTCCTGCACCCTAAATTAATCCAATATCGTCAACTCAAAGGTACTGTTATGAGCAAAGTGAATGAAATAACCCGTGAATCTTGGATCTTAAATACCTTCCCAGAATGGGGAACATGGTTAAACGAAGAGATTGAAAACACAGTAGTCGAACCCGATACGTTTTCTATGTGGTGGCTTGGCTGTACAGGCATCTGGCTCAAAAGCGCAGGTAACACCAATATCTCCATCGATTTCTGGTGTGGTACAGGTAAAAAAACGCAAAAGAATGCGTTAATGAAAAACCAGCATCAAATGATGCGCATGGGCGGGGTTGAAGCACTCCAACCTAATTTGCGCACAGCTATCTTCCCGCTTGATCCCTTTGCTATCAAAGAAATCGATGCGGTACTCGCCTCCCACGACCATGCTGATCATATCGATATCAACGTCGCCGCTGCGGTGTTGCAAAATTGCCCTGAGCATGTGAAGTTTATTGGCCCACAAGCTTGTGTCGACTTATGGATCAGTTGGGGTGTGCCCGAGCAGCGCTGCGTCGTGGCAAAAGTCGGCGATCTGCTTCAAATCGGTGATCTCAAAATCCGAGTGTTGGACTCTTTTGATCGTACGGCACTGGTCACTCTTCCCGAAGGCACATCCTCTTACGACAAAAACATTTTAGATGGAATGGACAAAAGAGCGGTGAACTATTTAATTGAAACAACCGGAGGCTCCGTCTACCACTCAGGGGATTCACACTACTCGAATTACTATGCGGCGCATGGTAACGAATACCAAATCGATGTCGCTCTCCTTTCATACGGGGAGAACCCTCGTGGTGTAACGGATAAGATGACATCATCCGATATTCTTAGAGCTGCAGAGTCTCTCGATTGTGAGGTTGTGATGCCATTCCACCATGATATCTGGGCTAACTTCCAAAATGATCCACGTGAAATTGAAGTATTGTGGAACATGAAGAAAGATCGCCTGCAATATCAATTTGCTCCATTCTTTTGGCAAGTCGGTGGCAAATACACCTACCCAACGGATAAAGGTCGTATGCACTACCAGCATTTCCGCGGCTTTAAAGACATCTTCAAAAATGAACCTGAACTGCCATTCAAAGCATTCTTGTAATTATCAGCACTACGCCAAGCCGAGTAACACTATACTCGGCTTATCTGCTCAAAATTGCCCTCTTACCTCGCCTTAATTACAAGCTATAGCGCGATATTGCCGTAGCGTTGTAGCTTTAGTAAGTAACCATCGTTGGCAAATTAATCTTATTGGTACTATTCTTGCTTCCGGGCAACTTTTTGCTCGATCTGAGCAAGATCTTGCTCGATTCGAGCAAAAAGTTGCCCAGCTCGTATATTAACAAATGCTTAAATTGTTGAAATATATACATTTTAATTTTGGCATGCTTTTTGACTAAGAGTGAGTGTTATTACACACAACCTCTAAGGATTTTACTATGCCAACTCCATGTTATATTTCTATCGACGGTGAAACTCAGGGTCTGATCACGGCGGGCGCCTGTACGGCTGACT
>NZ_JATABI010000064.1:0-16449 GCF_036533795.1 Vibrio sp. M250220
AACAAAACCAAGAGGTTTACGTATGGCACGATAAAGTGCTCTATCGTATTCCGTGGCAAGAGTGTGAAATATCCGTCATTGTCGCGAAAACCCATATGGGCTACGGGCGGTTAAAAGATGGCTATGAGTTAATGCTCTGGCTTAACCCTCAACACGCGGTCAATGCCGACTTAACTGGTCAACGCCATCAATATCTCAGTTTGCTGCACAACATGGGCAGTCACGCCCCTATGTATGGCTATTGGGAGTATGTTCGTCGTTATATGGCTGATGAACAACCTCTGTGGTACAAGATCAGTACAGAGCCTCGAATAGGGGTACCTATCACTTAACGTGTTTGGAACGAACAGGGTAGCGCCAGTTTTACTTATACGAACGGTCCTTGATTTGGGCCGTTTCTTTCGTTCTGGTTCAGGGTACAGTGCTGAGCCGTCATAAAGATACCCTCAAACATGAAATGCTTGAGGGTATTTTCAACCAACCACAGGATCGTTCAACTGTTCATTTGCTTAGCTGATAGGAGTTAGCCACAAGGGCGACTTTTTAATATCTTGAAATCAGTAACTTACCTGTGCGTACTACACAGATAGTGCCGCAATGGCCTGATTAATCTCTTTGTAGGTCATAAGTTTTCGAGAGTCTTTCACGTCTGGTAATAAAACTTTGCCATTATCAAATTTAAATTTCCCCACACCTGAGATTACAAATTGCCCTTTAAACAAAGTTTTAACAAATCGTGCAACTTGATGTGGACGATAGGTAGTAAATTCACGCAACATAGCACCCCCTATTCCTACTAAACACAAGAGAAACCTTGATTTTGCCCCATTCCTTAGAACTTGTGTGGATTATACCTAATTTGGCATTATTAGACAGCATTTTGTTAACAAAATAATTACATTTCATCACACTTCAGCACAATTCTCTACCCAAGCAAAATTTTCGGTATATACTTTTTCTCGCACAATCAAAAGGAATAACATAATGAAAAATAAAACCCTTCTTACTCTAGCAATTGCATGCTCTCCAGCCTTGGCTTTTGCACACAACATCGCCTTGGGTCAAGCCGTCCCAACGGTTGAGGTGAAAAGCTACGGCGAAATCATTCTTCAAGGGGATGATACTGCGTTTCAGACATGGTCAACGCAGGATATGACCGGTAAAGTTCGTGTCATCCAAGCGATTGCTGGGCGTAGCAGTTCAAAAGAACTCAATGCGCCTTTAATGGCAGCGATCACAGCAGCGAAGTTCCCTCAGCAAAACTACCAAACGACATCTATCATCAACCAAGATGATGCTATCTGGGGAACAGGATCGTTCGTTAAATCATCAGCGGAAGACAGCAAAAAAGAATTTCCATGGTCATCAATGGTTCTAGACGAAGAGGGAGCCGTTGCAAGTCATTGGGATTTAGCTAAAGAGTCATCGGCGATCATTGTTCAAGACAAACAAGGCAAAGTGCTATTTGTAAAAGAAGGCGCGCTCAATGAATCTGAGATTGAGCAAGTCTTGAAGCTAGTCAAAGAAAACATCTAGCAATTGAGCAGTTAGGTTTCACCTTTTGAATGGAGTTGTTATAGTATAACAATTCCATTTTTTGTTTGTTCTCGCCGTGTTGATATCTCGCCCAGTTTCAGTTCGTTCAATGGCGGTTGCTCTGTTAGCAGCTGCGCTGTTGCTATGGCTCAACTTTGCCTATATCGAGCACCAGTACGAACTTTCGTCAACTCACCATAGTGAACATCACTGCCAACTTTTTGCCAGTGGATTACATGGAGCGAGTCCGGCACCTCTCAATCTCCTTGCTGCCCCACTAAACTTGCGACCAGACGTTACCCTAACGACTCGTGTCCAGGAAGTGGTGTTTTATGCCTATCAACCGCGCTCTCCGCCTCTTTCTTGATTATATTTAAAACAACTACTTAAACATTATTCCCTTTATTGGTCACAGTTACTTTATTAAATATTTTCAGGAATCAAAATGAACAAGATTACTCCTCTTGCGTTGGGTGTTGCCCTGGCTACTAGCTCTCTGGCATATGCAGAAGAAGGTTTCCGCCAGCACGGTGCCCATGTCCATGGTCAGGTTGAATTCAATATTGCTCAAGATGGCAATGAGCTACTTGTAGAGATAACAGCCCCTGGTGCAGATGTGGTTGGTTTTGAACACGCACCTACAAATGACGCAGAAAAGCAGCAGCTAAAAGACGCTGTAGCCAAACTGAGCCATGCTGATCATGTCTTCACCCTAACCTCTGAAGCTGGTTGTAAAGTCGAGCACCAATCTGTTACTCACACTTTAGGCGACAGCGAACACGACCAACATGATCATGAAGAACATCATGACCACGATAAACACAACCATGACAAGCACGATCATGATGAGCATCATGACCACGACAATCACGATCATGAATCAGGCCATGGTGAGTTCACCGTTGAGTATCATTACCAGTGCGACAATGTTTCTGCTATCAGCAACATCGAAACATCTTGGTTCTCTCAGTTCCCTAGCACTGAATCAATCAAAGTGAACCTGTTAACTGACAGCAAACAAGCTGCAATGGAGCTTAAACCGGGTCAGAAAACTATTTCATTCTAATGCTAAAGTGGCCTAGCTCTGTTGGGCCACTTACCTCTTGATTGGAAACCAGAATGGATAACCTTAGTCATCAGCCTGTCGTCGAACTCAATCAAGTCGAGTTCATCTGGCCAGGCAACCGAGCCGCGACAATAAGTATTCCCTTACTAACGATTAAGCGTGGCGAACACCTTTTTATTAAAGGCCCTAGTGGCTGTGGAAAGTCGACCCTATTGGGGCTACTGACTGGCATCAACTGTGCTACCTCTGGTCAGATCCGCGTGTTGGGAAAAGACCTTTCAGCGCTATCAGGTAGCCAACGCGATAAGTTTCGTGCTGACAATATTGGCTATATTTTTCAACAATTTAATCTATTGCCATACTTAAGCGTGATTGAAAACGTCATGCTGCCATGTCAGTTTTCTTCCTCACGTCGCCAGCAAGTTGAAGGTGACATCATCTTGCACGCCCAAGCGTTGTTGAAAAAACTTCGCTTACCAGAGAGCCTACAGAACAAACCCGTGGTCGAACTCAGCATCGGTCAGCAGCAACGCGTAGCCGCAGCAAGAGCCTTAATCGGTAAACCGGAAGTGATTATTGCCGATGAACCGACCTCTTCACTTGATTACAACAATCGCACTGCTTTTATCGAACTGCTTTTAGAGCAAGTCAATCAAGCGGGTTCTACCCTTCTGTTTGTCAGCCATGATCCGACACTGGAGCCCCTGTTCGACAGAACCATCGATCTTGAACAAATTAATCAGGCAGGAGGGAAGTCATGACACCAACCGTTAGCCTTGCGTGGAAAAGTGTTCGAAACCGCAAAGTCACTGCGATACTGTCTATCCTGACCGTAGCAATTTCGGTCATTCTCTTACTCGGTGTTGAACGTATTCGAACAGAAGCCAAAAGCAGTTTCGCCAACACGATTTCAGGAACAGATTTGATTGTTGGAGGCCGTTCCGGACAGGTCAATCTATTGCTTTATTCTGTTTTTCGCATAGGCAATGCCACTAATAATATTGATTGGAAGAGTTTTCAGGAGTTTAGCCAGCACCGCTCGGTCGCATGGACAATCCCAATCTCACTTGGCGATTCTCATAAAGGATTCCGAGTATTAGGTACCAATCATGACTATTTCTCTTACTACCAATATGGAAAGAAACAGAACCTCTCGTTTCAATACGGACAAGAGTTTAATGGATTATTTGAAGCCGTTATTGGGTCAGAGGTCGCTCGTTCCCTCAACTACACAATAGGCAGTGAAATGGTCATCGCACACGGGATCAGCGATGTGGCATTCAGCCGCCACGATAAATTACCATTTAAAGTTGTAGGCATCTTGGCGCCAACAGGAACGCCCGTAGACAAAACCATTCATGTTTCTCTACAAGCCATTGAAGCCATTCACGTTGGCTGGGAAAGCGGTGCTAATTTAGGCAACAATCCGACCGCTGAACAGTTAAACGCTATGGATTTCCAACCCAAACAGATCACCGCAATGCTGATCGGTCTGAAATCAAAAATTCAAACTTTCGCTCTTCAGAGGCAAATTAACACCTACGGCAAAGAACCATTAAGTGCCATCCTACCTGGAGTCGCATTACATGAACTTTGGGGTATGATGTCCGTAGCGGAGCAGGCATTGATGGCCGTTTCCGTGTTCGTCGTTATAGCAGGACTACTGGGTATGCTTTCAAGCTTACTCACCAGCTTGCAAGAAAGACGACGTGAAATGGCAATCTTAAGAGCGATGGGCGCTCGACCTAGACATGTGTTTAGTCTGTTAATTCTTGAGGCCAGTGTCCTGACATTCATCGGCTTAGTCATCGGAATCATCGGGCTCTATGCGGCACTTGCTTTCGCTGCGCCTCTCGTTCAGCAACACTATGGCATCAATCTACAGATATTAGCCCTCTCATCACATGAACTGACGCTGCTGGGAGCGGTACAACTTGCGGGAACCCTAGTCGGATTTATTCCCGCACTAAGAGCTTATAAACAATCGCTTAGCGATGGTATGACGATTAGAGTGTAACAATGAAGAAGATAACGATTTTATTTCTAACGCTGATCACCGTGGCGTTATCAAGCATAACTGCTCATGCAGAAGATACTCTGACTCTCGATTGGATTGACCTGATTCCGGAGAGTGAGCGCAACCAGTTTGACGCATATGGCATGCCCGCCATCGACCACGACGGTGATGTAATGAAACAGTCAAAGGTTGGCACGGTTCGACAAGAGCTAAACGGCAGTATGGTTAAAATCCCGGGCTTTGTCATTCCACTGGAAGGGGATGAAAACATGGTGACGGAGTTTCTACTCGTCCCGTACTTCGGGGCATGTATTCACGTACCACCACCACCACCAAATCAAATCATCTATGTGAAATTCCCTAAAGGCGCGCCCGTTCAACAACTGTGGGATGTTATCTACGTGATTGGGACACTAAAAACAGAAACCATTAGCCATGAGTTGGCAGAAACAGGATATGTCATACAAGGCACCGAGATCGCCGAGTACGATGATATGTAAGTGTTAAAAAATTCGCAGCCTGTTAATTGCCTTTAATTAGGCCAAATAGCTAGACAAATAACCTAGCACCGCTAGGTAAACTAGTAATAAAAGGGCAATTGACAGATGCTTCTTCAGTTTATCTTCATTGAAATACTTCATAAGCTCCCCAAAACTAACGATAACAATTTTAACAACTTGTTATCATTTATGGTAGCGATATTTTTATAAAGTGGCTCACAGTCTTTTTCTGGCGAGCAAAGCCGTTCCGAGGTACATTTAATACTTAACTTTAAGCATATGATGGCTAAGGAAATAGCATGTCTGAGAGCAATAAGCCCGTTGTCATAGAGCATCAAGCTGAGCACACTCAACGCCAAGAAAAGAAATCCAGCTATATCAAAGACAGCGCGAGCCGTGTGCTCAATATCGCCCAGCTTTATGGCTTAGATGCGTTACTTCAGGCTGAGACTCCAGAAAAAAGCACGCTGGAGCGAGCCTTGATTCGCGAAAGGAAACGCAAAGAACTTAGACAGAAAAACCTAGAGCAGATCCTGAAACTGGCACATATCTCATGTAAAGATGAAACAGCCGGAGATCCCGACCAAGACTGGCTCTACCGCTTCTTCGATATGGCACAAGAAGTTCACAACCACTCTATGCAACGCTTATGGGCTCAAGTACTCAAACGCGAGGTCACGAATCCGGGCTCAACCTCGATGAAAGCGCTGAAAGTACTCCAAGACATGACGCCAAAAGAAGCACAGATTCTACAGCGATCCGCTTCATTGGCCTGTAGTTTTGGCGGGGATAACAGCCGAAAGTTATTGGTCGGCTACCGTGCCCAAGGGGGAGTATTCAGTTTTGGTAAACGCAATACCACCAGCAATATTAACGTTGGCAATTACCAACTCCCATACTCCAGTCTGTTGGTGCTGTTTGAACTAGGGCTCATGCATGGTACCGAATTGGAATCAGGGGAAATTGAACTCGAATCACCTCTTCCACTCAACTACCAAGGCAAACAACTCTCTTTACAGGCTCATAGCAAAGGGGTTCGACTACTCTATTACCGTTTTACGCCTACTGGAAACGAACTCTGTAAGCTACTCGGAAACAAGCCTAACATGCAGTACTACGATCAGGTCGTCGCGTTACTGAGTCAGAAATTTACGGCCAGCACAGAGATACAGCCGACAGTGGATACAACGGTATAGTGAAAAGCGAAAAGTGAAAAGGGTTGACACACAGTGTCAACCCTTTTTCTTTAAATTCAGACAGTTAAGCTTAAACATTAGCCAACACCGCCTGCAACTTTCGACTCGCTCACCACAAGAACTTATTAAAGGACGAAGCCCGTTCTAAAATCTCGTACGATCTCGAAGCGAAGCGTTCTCGCTCTACGCTTTGTAAGCCTTAAACGCATTGATTAGACCGTTAGTCGAGCTATCGTGCGACGTGATTTCAGAATCATCTGCAAGCTCAGGCAGGATTTGGTTCGCGAGTTGTTTACCTAGCTCAACACCCCACTGATCGAAACTAAAGATGTTCCAGATAACGCCTTGTACGAAGATTTTATGTTCGTACATCGCAATCAGGTTACCTAGGGTACGTGGTGTGATTTTCTTAACTAGGATTGAGTTCGTTGGGCGATTACCTTCAAACACTTTAAATGGTGCTAGCGTAGCCGCTTCCTCTTCACTCTTACCTGCTTTTGCAAATTCAGCTTTTACCGTCTCTTCAGATTTACCGAACGCTAACGCTTCTGTTTGTGCGAAGAAGTTAGACATCAGTTTCTGATGGTGATCACCAGCAGGGTTGTGGCTGATTGCTGGAGCGATAAAATCACAAGGAATTAGCTTAGTCCCTTGGTGAATCAACTGATAGAACGCGTGTTGACCGTTAGTACCTGGTTCACCCCAAATGATTGGGCCTGTTTGGTAAGTCACTGCATTACCATCACGATCAACGTATTTACCGTTAGATTCCATGTTACCTTGCTGGAAGTAAGCAGCAAAACGGTGCATGTATTGGTCATATGGAAGAATCGCTTCAGACTCTGCTCCGTGGAAGTTGTTGTACCACAGGCCAATCAGCGCAAGAATCACAGGAATATTGCTTTCAAGTTCCATTGACGAGAAATGGTTGTCCATCTCGTGAGCACCATCAAGTAACTCAACAAAGTTGTCATAGCCCACTGCAAGAGCAATAGACAGACCGATTGCAGACCATAGTGAGTAACGACCGCCAACCCAATCCCAGAATTCGAACATGTTGTCCGTATCGATACCAAACTCAGATACTGCTGTTGCATTCGTAGACAGTGCTGCGAAGTGCTTAGCGACATGAGCTTGATCGCCCGCAGACTCAAGGAACCAATCACGGGCTGAGTGCGCGTTAGTCATTGTTTCTTGAGTAGTAAATGTCTTAGACGCAATCAAAAATAGAGTGGTTTCAGGGTTAACCTTCTTCAATGTTTCAACGATGTGTGTGCCATCAACGTTAGAAACAAAGTGTAGATTTAGGTGGTTTTTGTATGGTGCGAGTGCTTCTGTCACCATGTAAGGACCTAGGTCAGAGCCACCGATACCGATATTAACGATATCTGTAATGGATTTACCTGTGTAACCTTTCCACTCACCACCAATAACACGCTCAGTGAAAGACTTCATTTTTTCAAGCACTGCGTTCACCGCTGGCATTACGTCTTCACCGTCGACCATAACTGGTTTGTTGCTACGGTTACGTAGAGCCGTGTGCAGCACTGCGCGATCTTCTGTTTTGTTGATCGCTTCACCACTGAACATCGCTTCGATCGCTGCTTTCAACTCAGTTTCGTTTGCTAAAGCAAATAGGTGCTTCAATGTTTCTTCGTTGATTAAGTTTTTAGAGTAATCAACGAGAATATCGCTGCCAAAACGAGCAGAGAAGTTTTCAAAACGAGCTGGGTCTTGAGCAAATAATGCTTTTAGATCCATATCTTGTGCAGATTCGAAGTGCGCTGTTAGCGCGTTCCAAGCTTGTGTTTGCGTTGGATTGATATTTTTCAACATGGTTACTATCCCGATGTTACAGTAGGTTTTATTCCATACAGCCTAGCGAAAACTGGTGGAATCCCCGATTTAGCAAATAATAATATTAGGTATGTTAGGGCAAATTGCCACAAAACAAGACTTTGTAATTTTTTTTCAGGTGCCAATTATGACGCAGGGCTTTCTCACTCACATTGAGTTAGGTCACGTTCCCTGCTTGAACTTTAAACAAACACCTTCATTGCAAGTAAGATTCTACCACTAACCTTGATTAAGCTTAACACTAGAGCAACATCAATCTGCAACAGGCCTGCTTATGTGGACACAAAAAACAATTCAAATCTCAGCGAAGAAGAGAGGATTTCATCTAATAACCGATGAAATTGAACAACAAATACCACAACTTAAACACTATTCCGTCGGATTATTACAGTTATTTATCCAGCATACTTCCGCTAGTTTAACCATCAATGAAAACGCCGATCCAACCGTAAGACACGATATGGAGAAACACTTTAATCACTTTGTCCCTGAGCGAGCCCCTTACTACAAACATACTTACGAAGGTGATGATGATATGCCCGCACACATTAAAGCGTCGACACTCGGTTGCAGTGTGATGATTCCAATAACAAATGGGCGGTTAGCGCTAGGAACTTGGCAAGGGATCTATTTAGGCGAGCATCGTGACTATGGTGGCTCAAGAACCATTATTGCCACTATTCAAGGAAATCACGATTGACTTGGGATACTGGAAGACAAGACTCTCTGTGCGAGAGTCTTGTTATAGCTAAAAAGGTTGGTTAATCATCACGCGAAAAGTGCCTTCATCGGCTCCTTGAGCCACTTCTGCTCGTACCACGATACCTTCCACTTGAAAACGGACAGCACCGCCTAAGTTCCACTTCATATCGCTATGTAAGGTCTTGGCATCGTACTCATCTGCCACACGACCAACCTCTGCAAAAACCACCCATTGCCACCAAGGCAGATCGTAATAATTAATCAAAGGAATGCCATCTAAGGGTTGCCAATCAGGCAGCACTCGGTACTCAGCAGAATAGTGCACCGCTGAACGGCCATGATAACGGCCGCTAGTGTAACCTCGCAGACGATACAAGCCACCCAAGCGTATCTGATCTTGCTCTGGTGGTTTGACACGACTCCAGCTTGGTGTATCCGCAGTATAGAAATCAAACGCTAATACTTGCTGTTCAAACCACTCACCGAGCGGGCCTAACGCATAATATTGGCTATTCTGAAACTCCCACTTAGTCCAAATATCTTCGCTCTGCCAGCGGTCAGCACCAGCAGTAATATCCAATGAGGTATGTGAGCCTTTAGTGGGGTTTCTGACGCTATCACAGTTGTCCCAATCAAAACTAAACTTAAAACCACTGGCTTTGTCAGCCTTGTTGTAGATATCCAGCTCTCGTGACGAATAAAACGGAGTCAGCACCACCGAGCTCACTCCAGATTCAATCGGAGATGCAAAGCTCACCTCTCGAATCGGTTGAAACGCACCCATTAAGCCATGCCGCTTCACATTGCCCCATGGCAGCAGGTACTTAAATTCAAACTGGTAGTTTTGTTCGAAACCATTCGTAATGGTTTTTTGCCCTGTTTGTGAGTCATTACTTCCCTGCTCACCCAAGTAGTATGGGTTATCATTGAATTGAGCCTGATACATTTGAGTGCTAAAAAGAAGTTGATCCGCTAACGCGTAATTGAACGCAGACACAAAGCCAACATAGCTCTCTTTCTCTGAATAGAGCGCCATGCCAAACAAGGCGGCCTGAGGCTGACCAACACCTTTAGCGACACCTGCAACACCAAAGGTATGGCCGAGAGTTTCAGTGCTAAAGTAAAAAGGCAGGAAGGCGGAATCTTTTTCTGCACTCATTGAGTAGGCAGAAACAAAAAGACTGGCAGTCAATGCCAGTCTTAGCAATAATTTGTACGACATTAGACTACTTCGAAAATTCCATATCAACTCGTGATGTGAGTTTGGTCACCAGTTCATAGGCGATGGTACCGATATGACTTGCCACTTCTTCAGCAGGAAGATCTCGTCCCCACAATATAGCTTCATCGCCAACGAGATCGTGGGCATTTGGACCTAAATCAACCGTCAGCATGTCCATTGAAACACGACCAGAAATAGGCACTTTTCGCCCATTAACCAAGACGGGTGTGCCATTCGGTGCGGTTCTTGGATAACCATCCCCATAGCCAATAGCAATAACACCCACTTTGGTATCTCGCTCACTGGTCCATACACCACCATAACCGACACTTTCACCCGCTTTAACATCTCGCACAGCAATTAAGTGTGATTTAAGAGTCATTACAGGTTGGTACCCCAGCTCTTGAGCGGTTTTGTCATTAAATGGAGAGACCCCATACATGATAATTCCAGGGCGAACCCAATCGAGTTGGCTATCTGGCCAAGCTAGTAAACCCGCTGATGCCGCGAGTGAACGCTCACCTTCACATCCTTCAGTCAGAGCCATGAACAATTCTGTTTGCTCATTGGTTGTTGAACGGTCAAGCTCATCAGCACAGCCAAAATGGCTCATATAACGGAGCGGTTTTGCGACGTTGTTGCACGCTTTAAGGCGAGTAACAAATTCATCATACTGCTCAGGACGCACGCCCAAACGGTGCATCCCACTATCAATTTTCAGCCAAACAACAACCGGGGTTTCAAGCTCTGCCTGCTCTAAAGCGATTAACTGCTCTTCACAATGCACAACCGTTTGAATGTTATTCGTGACTAATACCGGCAAATCACCAGATGAGTAAAAACCTTCAAGCAACAAGATGGGCTTTACTACACCACACGCACGTAATTGAAGCGCCTCTTCAATTCGCGCAACGCCAAAGGCATCTGCACCCTGTGCATTTTTCGCTATGTGGCGCAGCCCATGACCATAGCTGTTCGCTTTTACCACCGCCATGATCTTACTGTTGGGAGCCTGCAGCTTAATCTGCTGTAGGTTATGTTGAAGTGCGTCTAAATCAATATAGGCTGTCGCTGCTTTCATGTAGCTCATAGCGTTACTCATCATCCATATCAAATGCAGGGCCAGCGTAGTTGTCGAAGCGAGACCATTGACCTTGGAAGGTGAGTCTCACCGAGCCGATTGGGCCGTTACGTTGCTTACCGAGGATGATTTCCGCTGTTCCCTTCATTGAACTGTCCGGATTGTAGACTTCATCACGGTAGATAAACATGATTAAGTCGGCATCCTGCTCGATAGAGCCTGATTCACGCAGATCCGAGTTTACAGGGCGTTTATCAGCACGTTGCTCTAGAGAACGGTTAAGCTGTGATAGCGCAACAACGGGAACGTTAAGTTCCTTAGCAAGCGCTTTAAGTGAGCGAGAAATCTCAGCGATTTCCAACGTACGGTTATCAGACAATGCAGGGACTCGCATCAACTGCAAGTAGTCGACCATGATCATAGAAAGACCACCATGATCACGAGCGATACGACGTGCACGAGAGCGCACTTCCGTTGGTGTTAGACCCGAGCTGTCATCGATGTACATATTCTTTTTCTGCATCAGAATACCCATCGTCGATGAAATACGCGCCCAATCCTCATCGTCTAGCTGACCAGTACGAATTTTTGTCTGGTCAACTCGCGATAACGACGCCAGCATACGCATCATAATCTGCTCAGCGGGCATCTCCAGTGAGAAGATAAGTACGGGCTTCTCTTGGGACATTGCAGCGTTTTCACATAAGTTCATTGCGAACGTGGTTTTACCCATCGATGGACGCGCCGCGACAATCACCAAGTCAGAACCTTGAAGACCAGCGGTTTTCTTATTGAGGTCAGTAAAACCCGTATCAACACCCGTGACGCCATCTTGCGGAGATTTGTACAGCAGCTCAATTCGTTCTAACGTTTTCTCGAGGATACTATCAACATTCTGTGGCCCTTCGTTCTCATTGGTGCGAGCCTCGGCAATCGCGAACACTTTACTTTCAGCAAGATCAAGTAAGTCTTCAGAGCTACGTCCTTGAGGATCATAGCCAGCATCCGCAATTTCGTTTGCAACCCCAATCAGATCACGCACCAAAGCGCGCTCAGCGACGATATCGGCATAAGCATTGATGTTTGCCGCACTTGGCGTATTTCTTACCAGATCAGCAAGGTAAGCAAAGCCTCCAACATCTTCAAGCTGTTCACGAAGCTCCAAGAACTCAGATAAAGTAATCAGATCGAGTGGCTTATTATCTTCTAGCGTGGCTTTTACTGCTTCAAAGATCAATCGGTGTGGACGACTATAGAAATCCTTGGCGACAACACGTTCAGCAACGGTATCCCAACGTTCGTTATCCAGAAGAAGGCCACCAATGACAGACTGTTCAGCCTCCAATGAATGTGGAGGGACTTTTATCGCATCAACTTGTGCGTCGCTAAACTTTTTATTTCGATTATCTACTTTCGCTTCAGCCATGGGTCTGCTCAACAACTTGCTATAGACCGCTAATTATAACGAGAATGAAGCCTTTGTCTGTAGCCTTGGGTGAGTTTGTCGGGTTCTAATGTAGAATTAACTTATTGCTGACCGTAAACAGAGCAATTGAAACTACTATTGTGCCATTCTTTTCATCAATATCGAGGTAGTTCGTGTCTAAAATTTGGCTAATGAGTGCAAGTTTAATGAGCTCAATGTTTGTCTATGCCGATGACAATGGACTAAGTAAAACGGATATTGATCTTCCTTCACCATGGAATAGTGAGGTGGAATTTGGTTATCAGGCACACACTGGTAATTCTGACTCGCGCTCGCTTAATTCTCGACTCAGTGCAGAATACGTTGAAGGACGCCACCGGACTAACGGGGAATGGAAATATTACCTACTGTATAAAAATGGTGAGGAAGATAAGCGCCAGTCTAGCTATACCGCTCAAAGTGACTATAAGTTAGGCCCCAAAACCTATCTCTATGGCAGCTTTAAAGGCGTCGACTCTAGGTATAGTGCGTATTTCAAGGATTACACCCTTTCTGGTGGTCTAGGTTATCAGTTCTCTAATACTGACACCTTCTTGCTAGAGCTCGAGTTCGGTCCAGGTTTTCGCTATCAAGAACCCAATCTTGACGAAATTGATGATGATGACATCATTTTTCCTGAGACCGTCCGTGAAGGCATTTTTCGCGGTAACATCAATACCAAATGGCAAGCGCTCGACAATTTAGCGGTCTCAGCAGATATCACCACTGTTGCTGGTCACAGCAATATCCGCACAGATACAGATATTAGCGTGACAAACAACATCACTGAGGATATCGCGTTGAAGCTTTCCCACTCTCGTCAATATCACGATAAAGTTCCCGAAGGCTTAGAAAAGGCGGACAGTATTTTCTCCGTCAACTTACTGTTCATTTTCTAAACAGCCGGATTTATTTAGATATAAAAAAAGCACCTCTAAGAGGTGCTTTTAAAATACGTCTTGATACTGAATTATTCAGCAGCAACAACTTGTAGAGTAACTGTAGCGAAAACTTCAGAGTGAAGTTGAACGCTGATCTCGAACTCACCGATGTTACGTAGTGCGCCTTCAGGAAGACGAACTTCGCTCTTAGCAACTTCAACGCCAGCTGCAGTGATTGCATCAGCGATGTCGCGAGTACCGATAGAACCGAACAGTTTACCTTCGTCACCAGCTTTAGAAGCAATAACAACTGCTTCTAGTGCTTCAACTTTCTCAGCACGAGCTTGAGCAGTTGTTAGTTGCTCAGCAACTTTAGCTTCTAGTTCAGCGCGACGAGATTCGAACATTTCAACGTTGCCTTTAGTAGCCATAACTGCTTTACCCTGAGGGATAAGGAAGTTACGAGCGTAACCAGATTTAACGTTTACAGTGTCACCAAGACCACCTAGGTTACCGATTTTATCAAGTAGAATAACTTGCATTGTTTAATTCCTCTTTATAAAACGAACCGATTACTGATGCTTGTCAGTGTACGGAAGTAGAGCTAGGTAGCGTGAACGCTTGATAGCGCGAGCTAGTTGACGTTGGTATTTAGCACTTGTACCAGTGATACGGCTAGGTACGATTTTACCAGCTTCAGTGATGTAGTTTTTAAGAGTTGCTACGTCTTTGTAATCAATCTCTTGTACGCCTTCTGCAGTGAAACGGCAGAATTTACGACGACGGAAGAAACGAGCCATGGGCTATCTCCTGATCTTAAATTTGAGTAATGTTGTCGGCATGAAGCACTAATTTACCAATGCCATTTCGGCTGGTTTGGTAAGCGACAAAACCACTTACCTTAATGCTACTGCCTTGTACTAAATTCTGAGTGTCTGCTTGTGACCTTTGCCCGCTGACTACTACCGGCATACGACAATAAACTTGTCTCGGTAAGTCAGCTTCGATAACGGTAGAGCGATGCTCTAACCAAAATCGACAGTGTTCAATACCACTAGGGCTTTTAGAACGAATGGGCGGTTTGGCAATGGTGCCAGATAGATCCATTCGATTGGTCATAAGTTGAATTACTCAGCAGCTGCTTCTGGCTTGAATTCAGCACGCTCTTCGCGACGAGGAGCACGCTCTTCTTTCTGCTTAAGCATGATAGATTGCTCAGTGATCGCTGATTTAGTACGCATGATCATGTTACGTAGAACTGCATCGTTGAAACGGAAAGCAGTTTCTAGCTCATCGATTACAGCTTGGTCAGCTTCAACGTTCATTAGAACGTAGTGAGCTTTGTGAAGCTTGTTGATTGGGTAAGCCAGTTGACGACGGCCCCAGTCTTCTAGACGGTGGATAGTACCGCCAGCTTCAGTGATTGAACCAGTGTAACGCTCGATCATGCCAGCAACTTGCTCGCTTTGATCTGGGTGCACCATGAATACGATTTCGTAATGACGCATGGGTTGCTCCTTACGGATTATTCAGCTTCCACAAATGGCCCGGTCGTCCAGAGGAAGCAAGGAACTAAAGATAATTGACCGAGTTTAAGGAGCACGAATAGTACAGAAAGAAAGCAGTTTAAGCAAGAGAAATGTGATAGGGATCGGCAACGAAATTCACCACACCTCAGGTGTGATATTTCGCTACCGAAAAGGTCGAGTTAGAGTCTAGTCATCCTCATCAACATATTGAGCTTGCAGGTAATTCTGAATACCCGACATATCAATTAGACCTAATTGAGTTTCCAGCCAATCGACATGTTCTTCTTCATCTTCAAGAATATCTTGGAATAGATCCCTAGAAACATAGTCATGGACATCTTCTGCGTAGGCGATAGCGTTTTTAAGATCTGGAATCGCGGCCATCTCAAGTTTGAGGTCGCATTCAAGCATTTCCTTAGTATCTTCACCGATCATAAGCTTGCCTAAATCCTGAAGGTTAGGCAGACCTTCTAAAAATAGAATGCGCTCTATAAGATGATCTGCATGTTTCATTTCATCGATAGATTCGTGGTATTCCTTTTCCGCGAGATGTTTGAGTCCCCAGTCTTTATACATACGAGCGTGGAGAAAATACTGATTGATCGCTATGAGCTCGTTACCGAGAACTTTGTTGAGATGCTGGATAATGATTGGATCGCCTTTCATGACATAAGCCCTCCTCTTTGGCTCTTTTAAATGTAGAACCAAATGGCAAACTGTCAAAAAAGACTCAGCGATAGCTTAGCTGGCTTGTTTGAGTTGTAGGTATTCTGTTTCTGCTAGGATTTCTTTGGCTGGTTTGATGCACTTACCACATTGCGAACCCAGCGCCGTACATTTTTTTATCCCCTTGATATCAGTGATCCCTTCATCAATGGCTAACTGTCTAATTTTCTTGTCCGAAACACCATGACAAAGACAAACATACATATCTTAACTTTCCAGTACCGTTAACAGAAGATAAATATAAACAAGAATTGTTATCGTTACTAGTTGTATTGGCACAATAATAAGATCATTTCGTTATAACGCTGGTACCACTCAAGCAACAATTCAAAGCGTTACAGATGAGCCACAAAGCCAAACATCAAACGTAAAATTTTTCCTGAATTCTATTAATAGTTTAGAAACAGAGCCGAGAGATATTGGCTTATAACCAAAACAGAAAAAGGGAAGCCTAAGCTTCCCTTTTTCAGATGTGCGTTCTTCAAAAATGAAGAAGTGTGCAAATCTTCAGATAATTCTATAAGAATTAAGCGAAGATCTTAGCAACAACACCAGCACCAACTGTACGGCCACCTTCGCGGATCGCGAAACGTAGACCTTCGTCCATCGCGATTGGAGCGATTAGCTCTACAGTCATCTTGATGTTATCGCCTGGCATTACCATTTCTACG
>NZ_JATABI010000065.1:0-16339 GCF_036533795.1 Vibrio sp. M250220
TCTTGGAAGGGTTGACAGTGTGCGTCAACCCTTTTCTTTTAAATTCATACAATTAAGCTTAAATCTCATCCAGCTTTGCCTGCAACTTTCGACTCGCTCATCACAAGCTCCTCTCGAAGGGCGCAGCCCGATCTCGACGCGAAGCGTTCTAGATTCTCGCAGGGCGAAGCCCCTCTGTTTAAAGCTCATCAAACGCTTCAATCGCTTCGCTAAGCTTTTTAACCCCATGAATCTGCATTCCAGCAATACCACCTTTGGGCATATTTGCCGCAGGCACTATCGCTCGCTTAAAGCCGTGTTTAAAGGCTTCGTTAAGTCGCTCTTGACCACTGGGAACAGGGCGAATCTCACCAGCCAATCCAACTTCTCCAAACACCACCACATCCTTAGGCAATGGTCGATCACGGAAGCTAGAGAGTAATGCCATCACTAACGCTAAATCGGCACTGGTTTCTGTCACTTTTACCCCGCCGACGACATTGACGAAAACATCTTGATCCGCCATCTGTAGACCACCATGCTTGTGCAGCACTGCAAGTAAAAGCGATAAACGATTCTGTTCGAGACCAACAGCAACACGACGTGGATTGGCCAACTGTGAATAATCAACCAACGCCTGTATCTCAACAAGAAGTGGGCGTGTTCCTTCCCAAACAACCATCACCGAGCTGCCTGACGTCTCTTCCTCGCCGCGAGAAAGGAAGATTGCAGATGGATTGCTCACCTCTTTTAAGCCTTGACCCGTCATAGCGAAGACCCCCAGCTCATTCACCGCACCAAAACGGTTTTTATGACTGCGTAAAGTACGGAAACGACTGTCTGCCCCGCCATCGAGCAATACGGAGCAGTCAATGATATGTTCCAATACTTTTGGCCCCGCCAACGTACCATCTTTGGTAACATGACCAACGATAAATACCGCGACATTGTTTTGTTTAGCGTACCGTGTGAGGGCAGTAGCAGACTCTCGTACCTGAGCCACACTACCTGGTGAAGATTGAACATCTGATACATGCATAACTTGAATAGAGTCAATCACCATAATTTTGGGCTGCTCTTTTTCAGCGATCTGACAAATTCGGTCAACATTGGTCTCCGAAAGCATTTTTAGATTATCTTTCGGCAGACCTAACCGAGAAGCGCGCATCGCGACCTGTTGCAGTGACTCTTCACCAGTCACATATAAGGTCGGCATTTGTGATGCCAAATAGCACATAGTTTGTAGTAGCAGTGTGGATTTACCAGCCCCCGGATTACCACCGATAAGGATCGCAGCCCCAGGAACGACACCGCCACCCAAAACTCGATCGAGTTCTTTAAAGCCGCTCGTAAAGCGAGGGACTTCTTGCAGATCGATCTCTGACAGTGTCTGAACTTTGGTTTCCGTAGTTGAACCTGCATATCCCGATAGACGTTCGTTACGAGCAACACTTGGAGATGCTGCCAATCGAACTTCACTGATAGTGTTCCACGCGCCACAGGCGTTGCACTGCCCTTGCCAACGTGGGAAATCTGCACCGCAGTCATTACATACGTACGCTGTTTTCGCTTTTGCCATGTAACCTCAGGTCTTAAATTTTGTATTTGTGACATAAACTACGACGGAAGTAGCTTATATCATCTTCTCTACTTGATTCGCAGTAACATATCACTAAAGATCTTTATATCAAGGCCGATATGAAATGAGTAAGGGATACTCTAACAAAAAATATGCAGCAGCCAGAAATACTCTCTCTCGCGGAACGTCTCATTCCCGCTTATCACTCAGAAGACTTCGATTATCTTCTCGGTCAAATGACCGAGGGGGATCCTCCTTCCGTTAAGATCCTAGTAAAAATGGAGCTTAACCGTGTTATGGCGCCTTGCACTAAATCCATCGATTTACGCGGACGAGTCAAGGGAGAGTGCCGCGAATACGAACTCGATGGTCTCAAGCACTGGTTAGATGATGTCGCTTTCAACGCCTATCACAAGAACACCCGTAAATTTGGTGGCTATACTGAGGGTGTGTGGGAAGCGCTTTGTAACACCCATAATAATTTCCGCGTCATGCAAAAGCGTGGCAAGCCCCTAGGCACTGAAGTCAGCATAGAAACGAATGGCATCGACGTCGAAGCAATCACCTTAGGCTATGATCTTAAGCGTAAAGAGAACCGCCTAAAACTGTCTTCTCAAATAGAACTCAAGTTGGCCAATAGACAAGTTGTCCACGCGGTCACCATCGATCTCTCTCCTTCAGGCGCTAAGTTTAAAGTCCCTTCCGCGTTTGATTACAAACTCGGGGAAGTGATCGATGTTCGTCTAGTAGAACTGAGCAAAAATGTCGACATTGGTGGTATTGATTCCGTGATCCCATATCGCATTGTTGGAATTGATGAGTCATACGAAAACGATGCGGTTAAGTTCCTTCGCCTACTAAAGCTTGATACGTCAAACATCATTGAGCAAGTTATCGACTACGTAGTGAAAAGTGACACGCAGAAAGCTCGTCATGACAATCAAGACAAGATTATCCGTGCTCGTTCACGAGGTTTCGAGCACACCTATTTAAAACACACTTGCAACTTGCCTGTCTTTTTTAGCGGCAATGAGCTTAAGCTCGTACTGATGACGGAAAATAATCAGCCTATCTGGCAGTACTGGCATGACGAGCGCAATCAACAGACACTAAGCAGCCTTTTTCACGAGCAGCGTATGACGCAGTTAACGGCTGAAGGCATGAGAGGCAGTAATAATGTACTTTACTCGTTCACTCATGAACATAAAGATAAAACCCTCTTCTTCTCAATGATGATGCCGGAAGCGACTCGTGAATTGCGTCAGTTGTTTTGGCATATTGGAGCCAAAAAGGAGAGCTGGAAGGCATTCCGCCTGTCTGTGTTTGAGTTGTCTGAAGCAGAAAAACAGACACTGGCAAATCACTCCAGTGAGTTGGAAACAGAGTCTTTGACTCACTGCGGTATCTTACAAGAGATCGCCGACGAAAGTAGCCGACAGGACTACCTGCTAACGGATAAACCTCAGCTCGCAAGCAACGATCTCAATCGTTTTCGACATGCTCGAAACCCTAAAAGCAATCCTGCTTGTGTCTACTTTGATGCAAAATCTCGACGCAAAGAACCTAGGTATCAGTTCCGTTCCCCTATTACGCTTTCACATCCAAGTGGTGAAAGTATTGATGGCGTCAGTGTCGATATTTCCAAGCACGGTATGAGCATCGCATTAACACAACCATGCAGCTTAAAAGCGGGGGATACTTGTACGATTAACTTCAAAGAACTTCAGCTTTACGACAAGAAGCTGCCTTTGGATGTGGTGCCATACACCATTATTCGTGTCAGCCCAGGCGAAAAAACGCTCCAACTTGCTATCATTGAAGATAGCCAGATGATGCGAACTATTGCCTTTTTCGGCAAGTTAATCGAACACAACCAAGATAAACTCATCGCTAAAAAAGAGTTGCTCCCAAGTAATGAGCTATTGGAAGGTTTACACAACATCCTACTCGATAAGATGGTCAGCACGCCTCTCTACGTAGAGAAGAAAGAGGGAAGTCTCAGACCTAAAGCGATTGGAGTGAACTATCCACTCAAGTCTTATCTCGCAATCTTAGCGAAACTAGGCGATGAAAAGAGCTTCTCCTTAGCACCAATCTATAAGGGACGGACAAATACGCTGCTAGCACAACCAATGAAGCGTATCGAGGGTGCAGAGCCTCAATACCACGAACTCTACCTAGCGACAGTCAAGTTCGGCACTCGAATCCAATCTGTCGAATCAAAGCTGAGCAGTGAATTTGCCAATATCAAAGAACGCATTATGTTTATCAAAAAGTCACAAGCGATGGGTGAGTTTTATGCCATCCGTATTTGTGGTGCTCCTGTATTTGACCCGATAACAGCTTTAGTGCGCAAAGACTTAAACGAGCTGGCTCAAGTCAGCATGCATCAAGCTCGCAGCTTAGAAAAAGAGATGCATAGTATTGTTGGCTACGGTGAACTTATCGACATCACTGAAGAAGTCTTAATTCGACTGGAGTTAACTCGATAAAAAAGCGAGACAATGTCTCGCTTTTCTTTAAGGTTGAGGCTTAAAGCTAACCCGTTTCTGCTTAACTAGGATTGCAGATAGAATGCAGATTATGCCGCCCAGCCCAGCGTAACGCACGGCACTTCTTGCTTGCTGCTCTACCTTAGGTTTAGCGTGATAAGCAACACCCAATCCAGCCGCTTCCATCATCACTAGATCATTTGCGCCATCACCAACCGCAATCGTATTGTGCGCTTCAATATCATACTGCTCAGCTAATTCGAGTAGGATGTCAGCCTTCGTCTGTGCAGATACCACGTCACCAACGACCTTACCGGTTAGCTTGCCGTCGACAATCTCTAGTTGATTTGACTGTGCATGGTCTAGCTCAAGGCGCTGCTGAAGGTGATCGGAAAAGTAGGTAAAGCCACCGGATGCGATAGCTGTCTTCCAACCATACTGCTTTAGTGTACCGATCAGTTCAGGCAAATCAGGCATTAAAGGGAGTGTTTGGCGTACCTCAGACAATATAGATTCATCTGCGCCCTCAAGTTTGGCAACGCGCTGACGCAAGCTCTGCTCAAAATCGAGCTCGCCTTGCATTGCACGTTCGGTCACTTCTGCCACTTCCTCGCCAACACCTGCTAGCTTAGCGATCTCATCGATACACTCAATCTGAATTGCCGTTGAGTCCATATCGAGTACCACCAAACCCGGCTTAGTCAAATCGGGCATATCATGCAGAGCGGAATAGTCTAATTTCAGAGCTTGTAAAATTTCCTCATGCTCTGCGGTGAGCTCCCCTGCCATTAATGCAACTTCGTAGTTTCCAACTTTCCATACATCAACAACGGCATTGTTATAGCCGACGAAGAAATCAATATCATTAAACTGATCTGGGCATAGATAGTCAGCAAAAACGACCCATCCAGCTTTCGCCTTGTCAAATTGCGTTGCTAGTCGGGTTTCAGGTAAGCGGTTAATTAAAGGGGTATGTTTACGAATAGAGAGAGTCTTCAACGTGTCCATGTTTGCAATTCCTATAAAATATCCCATCACGTTAACCTATTGCAATTTGGATGCGCAAGTCTCAATATGATCTAAAGTACAACTAAGCTCGATTTAGGTGAAAAATGGACACCTCCCTATTCTCATTTCGAATGGCCATGAAGGTGCTAGGAATTGTCTCCTTAATTGCGATGGTGGCGTCTATCGCGATCAACAGCGTCAAAATAACCAAGGGCAATGAACAGATTCAGGCTAATCAGTTAGAAACGCTAACCAATATTCTGATTTCACAGGCTTCACTTTCCGCTAGCGAAATGATCGTTAATCAGGATCAAGAGCGCCTACTGAGACTGACCAATCAGTTGGCTAAAGACAATCTGGTTGTTGATGCAACCATTTATGATGCTGAGGGTGTAAAACTGGCAGCCAGTGATCAAGCCAAATCCGTTCGAGAGATGCTCGGCCTTGATACACCTCTACAGACTGCACGTATTGGTAAACAGCAACTGGTAGAACCGGTTTTGCACGATGGTTCTGTTATCGGGTTTGTGCGCATTACCTTTGAAACCGGTAAATTAACCGCCTTCTCTGATCACTATTACCGTAAAAGTGACCGCTATATGTACACCATGGTTGGTCTTAGCTTTGTGGCGGGATTGCTTCTCACACTGATCGTGCGACGCAAGCCTAACAAACGCAAAGGCGAGAATTTGTTGTTGAAGGATATGTAAGCGAGAAGCGAGAAGCGAGAAGCGAGAAGCGAGACAACTTTTTAAGGGCTGACACATCATGCCAACCCTTTTCCTTTAAAATCAGACAATTAGACTAAAGGATTAGCCAGCGCTGCCTGCAACTTTCGACTCGCTCATCACAAGCTCCTCTCGAAGGACGAAGTCCGATCTAGAAGCGTAGCGTTCTAAATTCTCGCAGGGCGCAGCCCGCTCTTAATTACTCTGCGTCACCTAGTAGCACTGAATCCAACGCAATGATCATCATATCGTTGAAAGTCGTCTGACGCTCATCTGAAGTCGTTTGCTCACCCGTCTTGATATGGTCAGAAACAGTACAGATGGTTAGCGCTTTCGCGCCGTACTCAGCACATACGCCGTAGATACCAGCGGCTTCCATCTCAACACCTACGATGCCGTACTTGTCCATTACATCGAACATTTCAGGATCTGGCGTGTAGAAGAGTTCTGCCGAAAATAGGTTACCTACTTTTACTTCAATGCCACGAGCTTTCGCTGCATCTTCAGCGGCACGAACCATCTTGTAATCAGCGATTGCAGCAAAGTCATGACCTTTAAAACGGATACGGTTCACTTTCGAGTCAGTACACGCGCCCATACCGATAACAACGTCGCGAACTTTAATGTCTTCGCTTACTGCACCACAACTGCCTACGCGGATAATTTTTTTCACGCCGAAGTCTTTGATAAGTTCCGTCGCGTAGATCGAGCACGATGGGATACCCATACCGTGACCCATTACTGATACTTTACGGCCCTTGTAAGTGCCCGTGAAGCCGTACATGTTTCGTACGTCACATACCTGTACAACATCTTCCAAGAAGGTTTCTGCAATGTATTTGGCACGTAGCGGGTCACCCGGCATTAGAACAACATCTGCGAATGCACCCATTTCTGCGTTGATATGTGGAGTTGCCATGATTCAATTTCCTTAGTTAGAAATGACAAAATAATAGAGGGACTAGCCCTCTATTTTTCAATTAAACTGCTTGGATTACAGGAAGTTTTTACCGTAATCCATTGGCGAAATACCAAAGTGACTCGCCAGTGTCTGACCGATGTCAGCGAATGTGTCACGTAGACCAAGAGAGCCCGCTGGAACTTTTGGACCGTAAACAATCACTGGAATGTGTTCACGAGTGTGGTCAGTACCTGGCCAAGTTGGGTCACAACCGTGGTCAGCCGTCAGGATAAGAACATCATCTTGCTCCATTAACTCTAGTACTTCGTTGATTCGTCCATCGAAATATTCTAGTGCGGCTGCATAACCCGCCACATCACGGCGGTGACCGTATGCAGAGTCAAAGTCTACAAAGTTAGTGAACACGATAGTGTTGTCGCCAGCGTCTTTGATTTGCTCAAGAGTCGCTTCGAACAACGCAGGGATACCTGTTGCTTTCACTTTCTTCGTAATGCCGCAGTTAGCGTAGATATCAGCAATCTTACCGATTGAAACAACATTGCCTTGCTTCTCTTCTACCAGTTTTTGTAGAACAGTGACTGAAGGTGGTTCAACTGATAAATCGCGACGGTTACCAGTACGCTCAAACTGACCTTTACCAGGGCCAATGAAAGGACGAGCGATAACACGACCAATGTTGTAATCTTCCAGCTCTTCACGCGCAATTTGGCACAGTTCAAGTAGGCGGTCTAAACCAAATGTCTCTTCGTGACACGCAATTTGAAATACTGAATCAGCCGAAGTATAGAAGATCGGTTGACCCGTTTTCATGTGCTCTTCACCAAGATCATCAAGAACTTGTGTTCCTGATGCGTGACAGTTACCTAAGAAACCATCTAAGCCTGCACGCTCAAGAATTCGGTCCGTCAGTTCTTTAGGGAAACTGTTTTGTTTATCTGTGAAGTAACCCCAGTCGAAAAGTACAGGCACACCTGCAATTTCCCAGTGACCAGATGGCGTGTCTTTGCCTGAAGATAGCTCGGCAGCATGGCCGTAAGCGCCAATGATTTCTGCATCAGCGTCAAGGCCCGGAGCAAAACTACCTGTCGACTCTTTATGTGCCATCGCAAGACCAAGTTTAGACAAGTTTGGTAGACGAAGAGGACCACTACGCTCTGCGTTATCCGCTAAACCTTTCTCACACTGCTCTGCAATATGACCTAATGTGTCAGAACCGACATCACCAAAGTCTTTTGCATCTGCAGTTGCACCGATGCCAAATGAGTCTAGGACTAAAATAAATGCTCTTTTCATTGCTCTTTCCTTAGGCCCACTCAACTTTGACTATTTGTGGTGCAAGCAGGCCTTTGTGTAATTTAATTAAACGTCTTCCGCGCGAATCTGGCAGTAAACTTCTGGCGTTGCAATGTACTCACCGCCAATCGTAATTGCTTTCTTCAGCGCATCTGCCGCTTCCTGCCATTGCTCTTCACTACGTGCGTGAATAACAGCGAGAGGTTTATCATTCGAAGCTTGTTCGCCTAAACGAATAAAATGATCGAAACCGACAGCATAATCAATCGTATCAGTTGCAACTCGGCGTCCACCGCCCATCGCAACCACGGCCATACCAATTGCTCGAGTATCCATAGCAGAGACTACGCCCGATTGTTCCGCATAAACCGGCTTAATAATTTCTGCTTTATCTAGGTAGCTATCATAGTTTTCTACGAAGTCAGCAGGACCACCAAGACCAGCGACCATTTTACCGAAGCATTCCGCCGCTTTACCGTTATCGAGTACTTCCATCAGTTTAGCGCGTGCTTGTTCAGTATTGTCAGCGAGTTTAGCCAACACCAACATTTCAGCACATGACGCCATCGTCACTTCAAGAAGACGCGGGTTACGATACTCGCCAGTCAGGAACTGAACGGCTTCACGCACTTCTACTGCGTTACCAGCAGAGGAGGCTAGAACTTGGTTCATATCCGTTAAGATTGCCGTTGTCTTAGTACCCGCACCGTTTGCAACAGCTACAATAGATTTAGCTAATTCTTCAGATGCTTCATAAGTTGGCATAAAAGCGCCAGAACCCACTTTGACATCCATAACAAGCGACTCTAGACCAGCAGCAAGTTTCTTCGAAAGAATCGATGCTGTGATCAGAGAAATGTTGTCAACGGTTGCTGTGATATCGCGAGTGGCGTATACACGTTTATCGGCAGGAGCGAGATCACCCGTCTGGCCAATAATCGCCACACCAGCATCTTTAGTAACATCACCAAACACTTCATTGGTCGGCGTGATATTGTAGCCAGGAATCGATTCAAGCTTATCGAGAGTTCCCCCCGTATGACCAAGACCACG
The DNA here is from genome assembly GCF_036533795.1 of Vibrio sp. M250220. Classification (NCBI taxonomy): domain Bacteria; kingdom Pseudomonadati; phylum Pseudomonadota; class Gammaproteobacteria; order Vibrionales; family Vibrionaceae; genus Vibrio; species Vibrio sp. M250220. The sequence goes on from NZ_JATABI010000065.1 coordinate 9,055, forward strand.
GCCTGAGATCATCGGAACGAAACCACCACATGCAGCAACCATAGGACCTAGCATAAGCGAGGTCACATCACCGACACCACCCGTTGAGTGTTTATCAACAATCGGGCCGCCAAACTCTTTGTCGCTCCAATCGATAACCATACCAGAGTCACGCATTGCACAAGTGAGTGCGATACGTTCTGGCATAGTCATTTCGTTGAAAAAGATAGCCATAGCAAACGCTGCGATCTGACCTTCAGATACAGTGTTCTTCGCTACACCTTGGATAAAGAAGTTAATTTCTTCGGCAGTAAGAATTTCGCCGTCGCGTTTTTTACGAATCACTTCTTGTGGTAAGAAAGCTTGAGGTAAATACATTAGATCCTCCCATGCTTTTTTTGCAATGGTTGTAAGGTAAAGAGGTAATGGGGAGCAGCATCAACACTGCTCCACCTGACAGACTATTTAGAATTAGTAAGCTGCAGGATCTGCAGTTTCGTCTGTTACTTCTAATGTATTAAGTAGGTTCGTCAGCAAGCTTGACGCACCAAAACGGTAGTGACGAGCATCTACCCAGTTGTCACCAAGGATTTCGTCAGCCATTGCTAAGTATGCTTGCGCATCTTCCGCAGTACGCACACCACCCGCTGGTTTAAAACCAACCGTTTGTGCAACGCCCATGTCACGAATCACTTCCAACATCATGCGCGCGTATTCTGGAGTTGCATTTACTGGCACTTTACCTGTTGAAGTTTTAATGAAATCTGCACCCGCTTTGATACAAATTTCTGATGCTTTCTTGATAAGTGCTTCTTCTTTCAGCTCACCCGTTTCGATGATAACTTTTAGAAGGATATCGCCACACGCTTCTTTACATTGCTTAACCAGCTCGTATCCCACTTCTTCGTTACCCGCCATTAGGGCGCGGTATGGGAATACTACGTCAACTTCATCAGCACCGTAAGCTACAGCGGCTTTTGTCTCAGCAACTGCGATTTCGATATCGTCATTACCGTGAGGGAAGTTTGTTACTGTTGCAATGCGAACGTCTGGCGTACCTTGCTCACGAAGTGTCTTCTTAGCAATAGGAATAAAGCGAGGGTAAATACAAATTGCAGCCGTGTTACCTACTGCTGATTTTGCGTCATGACATAGAGAAATAACTTTCGCATCAGTGTCATCATCATTCAGCGTAGTTAGGTCCATTAGTTTAAGTGCACGTAGTGCTGCTGCTTTTAAATCGCTCATTTCTATCTCCGATCAATATTCAAAAAAGTCACTGCTCTGCATCGTTTGCAGAACTGCAGTCATTTATGAACGGACTTGGTTCCTTGAAGACTCGGCATATACAGCGAATTTTAATATGCCAATTGCTATCCTTGTCACCGCACAGTACCAGTTTGGTCTATGGCACAACAATCTACGATTGCGGTGTCTAACATATATGGGCTTTAACCCAAGCAACGGTCAGTTGCTGCCAGCGCCAATCATACTCCTTGTGTTAATTATCGCTAGCTAAAAAACCTTTCAATAATCCATTGATAGGCTACACCACCTAAGTACACTCCGACGATGCCCATAACGCCTGCCAAAACAGGTGGCGCAGGTACCGGAAGCTTGATGGCGGAAAACAGGACTCCAACGACAAAACCCGCTAAGGTTGCGAGGATAACTTCGTTCATAAGTTTAACCCTACTTTCTATAGATACCTACATTATAGCTATTTGTCGCAGAACTGTAGTGGCTCATAGAGCGCAAACGGTTTGTATCTCAAAAAAAGGTTTTGTTCAACGTTTGCTCAATCTTATCAATATCCAAACGCAGTGAATTTATCGCCTAAATCCAATTAGGCTGATGTATTTCCAAGTATTTTGTTCGCGAACAAAGGCAACAAGAATGTGACTCCCAAGGTGTTTCATTTCACTAAATGATTGGGGTGAATATTCGCAGTTAACATCGTTAGCAAGCAACAAACGACGAAAGAAAAAATAAAAAAGCCCCGTAGCACACAACGTGTGACTACGGGGCTTTTTAAAACGGCGTCTATATATATTAATTACGGCGTAATTAAAGAGCTGCTAGGCTCAAACAGAAACCTGCAATTGTTGCCGCCATTAGGTTAGATAGCGTACCAGCACAAACCGCTTTAACACCCATACGAGCGATCTCGTGACGACGTTCAGGGGCAAGGCTACCTAGACCTCCTAGAAGGATCGCGATAGAGGAAAGGTTTGCGAAACCACATAGAGCGAATGAAATAATTGCTTTCGTTTTATCCGAAAGAACAATTTCAGCGCCTTCAGCTAGGTATGGCGAGAATGCTACGTAAGCTACAAATTCGTTAGCAACGATCTTCTGGCCGATGAATGAGCCAGCAAGTGTCGCCTCTTCCCATGGAACACCGATAACAAATGCCAGTGGAGAGAATAACCAACCTAAAATTAGCTCTAAAGTTAGTTCAGGCATTCCAACCCAACCACCAATACTACCAAGCATACCATTAACTAGAGCGATCAAACCGATGAATGCAAGTAGCATTGCACCTACGTTAAGAGCGAGTTGTAACCCCATTGCTGCACCACCAGCTGCTGCATCAATAACGTTTGCGGGTTTGTCAGCGCCACCGTCGATGTCAGTACCTAGGTCTTCTTGAGGTGTATCAGTTTCGGGCATGATAATTTTGGCAAACAGTAGACCACCAGGCGCAGCCATGAATGATGCTGCTACTAAGTATTCAATTGGAACACCCATTCCAGCAAATGCTGCAAGTACACCACCTGCGATAGAAGCTAGACCACCACACATTACTGCAAATAGCTCAGACTGAGTCATTTTAGGAACAAACGGACGAACCACTAGAGGCGCTTCAGTTTGACCAACGAAGATGTTAGCTGCTGCAGACATTGACTCGGCACGTGAAGTACCTAGTGCTTTTTGTAGACCGCCACCAAGAATCTTGATAACCCATTGCATTACACCAATGTAGTAAAGTACAGAGATAAAGGCAGAGAAAAAGATTAGGGTAGGAAGTACGCGGAAAGCAAAAACAAAGCCGCCACCACCGAATATTTCAAACATTTTTCCAGAGACTAAACCACCAAAGATGAATTCAGTACCTTTATTACCATATGCAATTACACTTGATACACCATCAGAGAAGTTTTTCAGCAACTCTTGTCCCCAAGGGACATAAAGAATAAATGCACCTAAAATAAATTGAATCGCAAAAGCACCACCTACAGTTCTGAAGTTGATCGCTTTTCGATTGTCAGATAAAAGAACTGCTAATCCTAGCAGGACGATCATCCCTACAATACTCATAAACAGGCTCATAGTTTATGATTTCCTTATTAGTTATATGTTGGCGTGTTACAAAATGGAGCTTAAAAGCGTGGGCAATTATACTCACCCAACCAACGATAAAGTAATGCTACCTTCACACTTTCTTATAAGATTCATCAGTGATTCACTCAACAATGTGAACATTGTCACCATTCAATGGAAATGTCGTGATTGAAGGTGCGTTATCTTTCGGATTTATTCACAAATATTGAACAGCACATGACTATTTTTCCAAACGCTTTCAGCAATCGTTTGCGTGGAGGTATTCTTTAACAATGCGAGCTCAAGCAATATTTTATTCAGGTTTTGGGGATGGTTAGGCTTGCCTTGCTCATTCATAAGTGGCATGTCGGGAGAATCTGTTTCTAACACCAAAGCATCAAGCGGTAACTGCGCTATCGCTAAACGCGTTTTGTTGGCTCTTGGATAAGCAATCACACCACCGACACCGATATAAAAACCAAGCTCAACAAACTGCATTGCTTGCTGATAGCTACCAGAAAAACCGTGCAATACACCGCCAAACTTGAACTGCTTCTGCTTAAGAATCTGTAGCAAACGGTTATGCGTTTTGCGGCTATGTAAAATGAGAGGTAGCTTAAACTCGATAGCCAGTTCGACTTGCTGAACGAAAAGCCGATCTTGCAGTTCCATGTCGACATCAATCATGGCATCTAAACCACACTCTCCTACCGCGACACATAAATCCTGTTGCCGTTCTAATAGTAGACGCAATTCGGTAACTTGGTGCTCACTTTGCTGATTTAAAAATAAAGGGTGCATTCCAAGCGCGTAGTAGACACCGGTGTGGTGCTCTGCAAGAGATATCACTTTTTGCCAGTTAGACATGCCTATTGAAGGCAATAAGACGCGCTCGACTTGATGCCTTCGAGCCGTTTCTAAATGGTCAGCAAAGTGTTCAGAAAAGCACTCAAAATCAAGGTGGCAATGCGTATCAAAAAGGCGCATCATCGCTGCGCCTTTTTGGTAGTTTCTACTGAAGACTGTTCTGGTTCACTTCGGTAAGGAACACAGCTACGTTTATGCTCTGGTGTCAATCCCAATGACAAACACCACTGATCATACTTGGCTAACCATCGCTTAAACCAGTTCAACATTTCAGTGCCTTCTATTACTGTTCTTCTCGTTTGAAAACTAACTCTGTTGGTGTTGACTCATCTTCAACAAAGTAATAGCCCGCAGTGTCAAATTTCGTTAAATCAGCCACACTAGAGATACGTTGCTCAATGATATAACGCGCCATCATGCCCCGTGCTTTTTTGGCGTAAAAACTGATCACTTTATACTGGCCGTTTTTACAATCTTTAAAGACAGGCGTGATCACCTGCGCGTCCAACAACTTAGGTTTTACTGCTTTAAAATATTCATTTGATGCTAAGTTGATAAGTACATTGTCACCTTGGGCAGTAATCGCCTCATTGAGCTTATCGGTAATCACATTACCCCAAAACTGGTACAAGTTGCTCCCTTTACCATTGGCGAGTTTGGTGCCCATCTCTAAACGGTAGGGTTGCATCAAATCAAGTGGTTTTAACAAGCCATAGAGACCCGATAGCATACGCAGATGTTTTTGCGCGTATTCAAAGTCCTCTTCACTTAGTGACTCCGCATCCAATCCCGTGTACACATCCCCTTTAAACGCCAGAATTGCTTGGCGTGCGTTGTCAGTCGTGAACTCTTCACTCCACTCTTGAAAACGGCCTACATTCAAATCAGCAATCTTATCGCTGACCTTCATTAAGCTGGCGACATTGGCAGGAGTCAGCTTGCGACAAACATCAATTAACTCTTTGGAATATTCAACTAACTCCGGCTGAGTAAACTTCTCAATAGCCAGAGGAGATTCATAATCTAACGTTTTCGCAGGAGAAACGACAATTAACATGACTTTATACTCTATCCATTTATCTGTTTTATTGAGTTTAGGGTACAAAAAAACACCCTTAACATAAAGTGATAACAGCGATGTTTATCAGGCCCGAACAAGTACCTTGATACAAACACCATTATTAAACCAGCTGATGAAAACAGCCAAAAACCAGATTGATAAATAGCATCATCTTCTACGACTAATAAGAACAACGGGAATAGTGATCCGCCCCAGCAGTTTTGGACACTGAGTTAAGTGAGTACAATCACTAACGAGGTGAACAATGACAACTAAGAAAACTAGAATTAAACATTCCCCTGAATTTAAAGCAGAAACTCTGAAGCTAGCAGAGAAAGTCGGAGTAGCTGCCGCAGCAAGACAGCTTTCTTTACATGAATCTCAAATCTATGGGTGGCGGAAGAACTCGAAGAAAGACACCAATACGAGTCAGCGAGAGCAAGAGCTAGCCGCAGAGGTTGCCAAGCTCAAAAGGCAGTTGGCTGAGCAAGCAGAAGAGCTAGAAATTGTAAAAAAGGCCGCCACCTACTTCGCGAAAAATCTAAAGTAAATTGCTATGAATTTATGCTCGAACACCTGCTGTGCTTCAATATTGTGCGTATGGCTAAGGTGTTCGGGGTATCCCGAAGTGGGTTTTATTACTGGATTAAACATCGCCATAAGGCCATTCAACGCGAAGCAATACGTCAAAAGCTTGATACAAAGGTCAAAGAAGCTTTTGACAACAGCAAAGGCCGAGATGGCTCAAGGCGAATCCAAAAAGAACTGTCTGAAAGCGGTAATAACCACAATGTTAAAACCATTGCGGCCAGTATGAAGCGTCAAGATTTAACGCCGAAAGCGGCACGTAAATTTAAGTGCACTACGGACAGCAAGCATCAAATGCCTGTTGCTCCAAACTTGTTGGCTCAGAACTTTAACGCAGCGGCTCCGAATGAAAAATGGGCGGGAGACATCACCTATGTTGCGACAAGCGAAGGCTGGTTGTACTTGGCAGTAATTATTGACCTTTACTCAAGACAAGTAATCGGATGGTCTATGGATACCAGAATGACGGCTACGCTGGTCTGTGACGCACTATCAATGGCGTTGTTCCGTCGTGGGTTCCCTGAGCAGGTTATCGTTCATAGTGATCGAGGTAGTCAGTACTGCTCAAAAGATTATCGAGACCTCATAACTACTTATAATCTAAAACAAAGTATGAGTAGGAAAGGAAATTGCTGGGACAATGCTTGTGTTGAGAGCTTCTTCCATTCTATGAAAGTTGAAGCGATCCAATATGAGCCGATTATGACTAGAGACCAGATGCGTCAAACGATCTTCGAGTACATAGAGGTTGATTATAATCGGACGAGAAGGCACAGTGCTCTTGGGTATCTAAGCCCAGTTAACTTTGAACAGCAAAATGTCGCTTAATGTGGTGTCCAGTCTTGCTGGAGCAGATCATAGTGAGCCAGCCAATATCGCTGTGCACCACTCTATTAAGTGACTATACTTCCCCTCTCCACCTATATATTCCCAAGAGTACGCTATCTCAGCGTTATAAAGTTGCTCCTTAAGAGATGCTATGCATTGATCATTATTCATTCGTCGATTCTCACTTCACTAAGACGAGTACCAAATTCTCTCGGTACTGGCTCCACCGTTAGGTCACCTTGATGATTACCCGTTGCCACATAGCCCAATTGTTGATGCGTTGATGCTCGCCAGTTGAACGGCATGCTAACCAGTACCGTGATGGTATCATCCGTGGTGCCGCCGGTAGTCTGGCAATCGATATGATAAAAGCAAAACTGATTTAACCTACAAACCTGTTAATAGAGTTCAACTTGCATTCTTCTAGTCTTGAATAAAAATAGGGTGTTTAAACATATCGTTCAATTTTGCTAGTTCCACATACTCGATATCTTTTTGACTCTCTAGGATTAGGGTGATGATTTTTTGTTTTTCTTCTATAGACGAACAGTAAAAATCTCTACGGCAGCAATACTCGGTGGCGGTATGACTGTCAATTCTAAACATAGTATCTTTCACTACGTTAAATAGAATTGGACT
>NZ_JATABI010000066.1:0-16666 GCF_036533795.1 Vibrio sp. M250220
GTTCAATTGCCCATCTACACGCAAATCAAGCGCAATCTAAAGCTATCCACTAAATCAGTCGTTCACAATGCGGATGAAATTCTCAAGACCGGCTTTGTAAAAGAATTAGGGAAGCGGATTGGTAATATTGCTCTTGGAATTTCTGCCGCGAGAGGTGTGGGTTATGTTGGTTTACTTGTGGGGGCCGTCAGTGGTGTCGATAACATCTATGAAGCGTGCAAGGTGGATGGTTCGGGAGAATGTGGTAAGACAACGACACGTGAAGTCGTTGGGTTTATTGGCGGAGTATACGGCGGAGTCAAAGGTGGAGGTGCTGGAGTGGGGCTTGCTGTTACAGCTGTTTCTGGCATTGCTTTGGCTATCGGTGTGACTGCCTCCGCACCTGTGTTGGCTGTTGCGGCAATCGGTGGGGCTATTGTAGGTGGTGGTGTTGGTGGGATGACCGGTACTCTAGTTGGTAAATGGGGGGCGGACTTTGCGTATGAGTGGGCTACAGAATGACAGAACTCATTGACATTTTATTGCTTTCAGCTCGGAAAATTATTGCAATCTATGCAATTGCGTGGTGCTTTCCAGCGATAGTTATATTGCCAGTAATTTCATTAGGGAGTTTTAAGTATATTATCTTTATGGATAAGCAGTTAGCAAAAGACCTTGGCAAATACTATGACGATAACGGTTATATGCGCCCTAAATATCAATTGTCTTGGGAGGTAGGCAGCCGCTGCTTTGATTATTGGGTTAAGTACCCATTTATTCGTAAGCGGGTTACAACAAATTCAGTCAAATTTAAGGCGTTTATGTGGTGGAATGCTTTAGGAATGTGGAGTTGGATAGCGGTTTTTTTTCTGGCTTTTCTTGAGAAGGGGCTAGGTATTTCATTCTGATTTAACTGTGTGATTCATAGACATCCCTTCAACTATACTGGGTGTCAATGAACAGAGAGATGCAAAAAAGGCTACAGTGGTTAAAAATGTACAACGAATGTGCTGATGCAGAGAGCGTATGCCGTTGGCTGGGCTTATGTTGCAAATGGATGGCAGTCCACATTGCTGGTTCGGTAATGAACGCTCTTGCCTCATGGCTATCGTGGATGATGCAACGAGTGGTATTCATGCGCAGTTTTTTCCCTCAGAAACATGATTCACCCAGTGCTGAAAAAGTATTGGGCTAGTCACCGACTTATGGGTATGAGTGTTCTCAATACCAATGTATAGCGCATTATCAGCCTTGTGACTTTGCTAGATAGGAACGCATTTCCTGTTCCGGTACCATGCCGCCGCCGGTTGCCCATACGAGGTGAGTCGCATTGTTCATAACGGAATTGTCAAACTTCATTCTCAGCCTATATTCGTGATTGTTTGTCACCACGATTGGCCCCATCATGCCAGCTAACGCCGATGGTTCGAGCTGGATGTTTTGATGCTAATTGAGTTGACCCAACAGTTGGTACATACGCTCATCCGTCACCGTGAAATAGCCATCGATCATCCTTTCCATCGCTCGTCCAACAAAGCCGGACGCGCGACCGACAGCTAAGCCGTCTGCGGCGGTTATGTTATCAATCCCTATATTTTGGACGCTGATGTTGTCGTGGAGTCCAGTATGAACCCCAAGAAGCATACATGGAGAGTGGGTGGGTTCAGCAAAGAGGCAATGTACATGGTCTCCGAACGCCATTTTTAGACCAAAGGCAACGCCACCTGGCCCTCCACCGACACCACAAGGTAGGTAAACAAACAAAGGATGTTGCTCGTCGACGACGATACCTTGCTGGTCAAATTGCGCCTTCAAACGCTCACCAGCGACGGAATAGCCCAAAAATAGAGTTTGAGAGTTTTCGTCATCAATGAAGAAACAATTAGGGTCACTTTCAGCTTCTTTTCTACCTTGTTCAACCGCGACGCCGTAATCTTGTTCGTACTCCACGACATTCACTCCGTGATCGCGAAGCTTATCTTTCTTCCACTGGCGGGCGTCAGCAGACATATGCACCGAGACAGAAAATCCTAACTTGGCACTAATGATACCGATAGACATTCCAAGGTTACCGGTAGAGCCAACCGCAATGCTGAACTGGCTGAAAAACTGACGAAAAGATTCGTTCAGCAGTAGGCTGTAATCATCGGATTTTGTAAGCAAGCCTGCATCAAGTGCGAGCCTTTCAGCGTGCGTCAATACTTCATAAATGCCGCCTCGGGCCTTGATCGATCCAGAAATCGGTAAGTGGCTATCTTTTTTAAGGAGTAGATGACCTGCGATGCTGGTGTTAAATCGTCGTTCAAGTTCCATTTTCATGGCAGGTATGGAAACCAGTTCAGATTCGATAATGCCTTGTGCTGGCGCTGTTTCTGGAAAGGCTTTGGCAAGGTAAGGAGCAAAGCGTAGTAATCGCTCACTTGCATCTCGAATATCCATCGCATCAAGTCCGACATGCGGTAGTGCTTCTTCGACAGAAGTAATCGAAGGATTAAACCAAGATGTTTCGTTGAGCCCGATAAGCTCTTCGACGAGCGGATATTGTTGGATAAGCAGATCAATCCGGAATGTCATTACATTACCTTGCGTGTTATCGAATAGGGCCCAATATAATTCAAATTAGTACTTCTGTGTCAGAGGCTACTGAGAACGTTTTGCATTCATTGAGGTCGGTTATTTAGCGTGGAAAATCTGCTCGGTTTCCAGTGCGGTCATGGCACGGATTTGGCGCCAAACGTAGTAGAAAATACCGAACATCATTAGCATGCTTGGAATCGCGATAATTGGATAGCTGTAAAGTGTCAGTTTACCTAACTCTTCATTGAATTCTGCTGTTCCTGCGGGGCTCGTTACAATCCAAGTTGCAAGGAAGTAGTTCATTGCCGATGAGAAGGCGAATGTGCTCGCGAATAGATAGTTTGATGACATCAAGCAGCGTTCGAACGCTTGCGTTTTATTATTCTCTTTTAAACGCTCAGTGATCAGTTCTAGGTTGAGTACAGTGTCATTTAGAACCATTTTCTGCATAAATGGGTAGCGAGTAAAGGTTGACCCTAGCACGGCCAAACCGATCAGGCCTGGAATCAAAGCCTCTTTAAGTGCTAACCAACGAGTATCGAGTTCGAGTAGACCGATCCCCCCCGTTAATAAGACACTGACAAAGCCAAGCGCTGCGATAAAGTTAAATTTCTTATTGCGAATCAGATCCATGGCGCCATAAGCGATCGGAAACGCCAGAGCAACAACCAACGCCATCGCCGTTCCTAAATGTTCGTCACCGCTGAATTTCATTAAAATAAATGACGGTATGACGACGTTAAATAAGATTTCGAATAGAGGATTCGATTTTTTTTGGGTGGTGCTGTTCATAATTTTCTACTGACTCTATAGGGCTGGCTTACATACAAATTTCGAATGGGAGTGTTCATTGTATGAGGTCAGATGTAAAGCACTAAAGTACCAGTTATGTAACGACTTATGAAAGAGATGCGATCAAAACCTGACGCCATTCCCTTGATTATTATAGCGTGATGCTAGGTTAGACGTGGTTATGGATGGGGCGGCTGGGGTAAAGAGAAATCGTCACAAAGTTGCTCTTTTGGGGACTATCAGGCTGTTCAAGAATGGCGAGAACGTCGTCAAATGAGGAGTTATTTAGGCTAATTTCACATTTACACTCCCATCTCGGCGTTAATGCTCTATAATCAGCGACCGTAATTTGGGTTACGCTTTAAATTTGTCGTTAGCTTTAGGAACAAGATATGTCATTTGCATCACAAAACTTTTCTCCAGAAATCGTGAAAGCTCTTACTGAGTGTGGGTATGAGAAACTCACTCCAGTTCAGCAACAAGCGATTCCTTTAGCTCGCCGTGGACATGACATCCTAGCTAACGCACAAACGGGTACGGGTAAAACAGCCGCGTTTGCTTTGCCTATCGTTCAGAATATCCTTGATAGTGCCAAATCCGCTAACCGCCACCAAACGCGTGCCGTTATCTTAACGCCGACACGCGAACTGGCAGAACAGGTTGCGACAAACATCCAAGATTACACAAAGTACACCGACATCAAGACCGTTGCGATCTTTGGTGGCAAGAAAATGGCAACGCAGCAAAAAGCCCTTGAAGCGGGTGTAGATGTGCTTGTTGCTACGCCGGGTCGCCTGATTGAGCACATTGAACTCAATAACGTTTCTTTGGCTAACCTAGAGTACCTCGTATTCGATGAAGCTGACCGCATGTTAGACATGGGTTTTATCGCTTCGATCGAAAAGATCATGGCTGGCGTCACCACTAAACCTCAGACTATGCTTTTCTCTGCAACTTTCTCAGCGCAGATGAACAAGCTGGCAGGCCAAATTCTGCGTCAACCAAAACGCGTTTCTGTTGCTCGAGAGAACGTGACCGCTGACACCATTGCGCACGTTGTTTACCCTGTAGAGCAAGAGCGCAAGCGAGAGCTATTGTCGGAGCTTATTGGCCGTAAGAACTGGAAACAGGTGCTGGTTTTTGTTAACTACAAAGAGACGGCAAACGAGCTACTTAAAGAGCTGAAGCTTGATGGTATTAAAGCCGTGCTTTGTCATGGTGACAAAGCGCAGAGTGCTCGTCGCCGTGCGCTGGAAGAATTCAAAACCGGTAAGGCTCGCGTGATGATCGCGACTGACGTAGCAGCCCGTGGCCTTGATATTCAGAACTTACCTCATGTTGTGAACTTTGATATGCCATTTTTGGCTGAAGATTATGTTCACCGCATTGGCCGTACGGGTCGTGCTGGCCAGCGTGGTAATGCGGTATCGTTCGTTAACCGTGAAGAAGAGCTAACACTTCAACAGGTGGAAACCTTAATTGGTCAACGTATCTACCGTAAAGAGCTAGAAGGTTATGAGCCAAAGAACCGCGACGCTCTAATAGAAAAAATGCACACTAAACCTGCATTTAAAAACCGTAAAACCCGTACTAACAATCCAAGTGATGCCAGCCAGGGCGAAGCGGAGCGCCGCTCACGTTTACGCCGAATGATTCGCAACAAAAATGGTAAATAGTAAAAAAGGAGCCTTTCGGGCTCCTTTTTTGATTTGAGTGCGAGGCTATCGCTACTGTTTGCGTAACTGATAACTCTCAGCCAGCTCACCTTTAACACGTTCGCCATTCATGTCGAGCTTGAACAAGACATTCTCACCAACGAAGTATTGATTTGCGCCACTTTCACTTTCTAGGGTCACGGTATTGCCTTTGTCATTCCAGTGGAATTGACCTTGCGACTCGATATATCCGTCTTCTTTACCTAGATAGGTCTGCGTTGCAGTGTAACTTCCATCATGATTCAAAGTAATATGAGTCTCGATGCCACTACAGTCAGCACAAGGTAAAATACCGACATAAGTTCCGTTCCAGTCTAATGCGTTGTTCGCTGTGTGTGCGCTATCTGCTGGCGCATCTAGGATGATTTCTTGAGCTTGAGCAACAGGTTGAGCCGCCTGTGGTGGTTGTTCGTCTTGGCAACCAGCCAGCACAAATAGGGTACCAGTTAATAGAAATAGAGCCTTTTTCATATTCAGTTCCTTTACCTACGGGGGAGTGTGTCTATCATATCTGTCCACCGATCCTACTCGTCAATAGCAGGTGAGATTTCCGTTAAGGTTATTTGGCGTTCTGGTCAGTTTCTTGTCCGAGTGACGTGGGTATTGCATCAGCGTCGTCTCAGTGGCGTTAGCAAATGTTTTCCCAGCACATTTATCAGCGCCCCCGTGACAATCAAGCCGCCGCCCAAAAATGTCCAGACAGATGGGACTTCATTGAATAACCATACCCCAAGTAGAGCCGAGAACACGATCTGAACATAAGAATAGGCAGAAGCTTTTCCCGCAGCTTGGGTTTGCATCGCTTTGGTTAGCCCATATTGACCGATCTGGGTGAAAATACCGACGAGAACTAAGACAAGCAGCAGTGGCAGGCTTGGCCAGATAAACTCGTGCCACATCAAAACCAGCGATGTAGGCAGCGCCATCAAGGGAAAGTAAAAGATAATGACTGAGCTATCTTCAGTTTGGCTCAGTTTGCGAACAATCACGTAGGCGATAGAACTGCCCATGGCTCCAAGTAAAGCGGTGGTGACACTAAAGATAGGCAGTTGGTAATCTATGCTGCTGCTAAGGCTTGGCTGAACCATTGCCCAGAGACCCGCCAGACAGAAAGCGATACAGATCATGGTTGATTTCTGAATCGACTCTTTTAGAAACATGAGGCCTAGTAAAGCGGTAAATACGGGATGAACGTATTGAAGAATGGTCGCTTCTGCCAAAGGCAATGTGGTCACTGAGTAGTAGACACACATTAACGAAATGGTGCCCACAAAGCCTCTGAGTAGCAGCAAAGGCTTATTGTTGCCCCATACAGAAAGATGTTTTCGTTTGATATCCGCATAACTGATGATCAAAGACACCAGTGCACGCGCCGCGACGATTTCAAACAGTGGGATACCATGATTGCTAACATACTTCACGCAGGCTGACATTAATGCAAAGCCAAGCGCTGAAAGAAGCATAAAGCGAACCCCAACAGGGATCTGAGTAAAATAGCGGTTTGGCATAATAGTCATCGCATTAAATTGATTAGGGTCGAAGCCCTTTGCTTAGAGAAATCGTTAACGGTGTTCCGAAATCAACATCGCTATGGTGTTGGGTTCAAGTGCCTCAAACATATGTGGACGGTCTCCCGGGTAGGTGATGTAGTCACCCTCACTAAGTTTATGAAGGTCATTAGCGGTACTGAGCCTAGCTCGTCCTCGGATGATCACGACATGTTCAATAGTACCTGAGTTATGGGGTTCAGAGAAAAAAAGTTCGTTCAATATATTGGAATTATTGTTAGCTTTAGGGAACATTTCTCTTAATGCAGAAAAAGGAAAACAGGAATATGGAATATCTGCTCTCTGTCGCTCTGTTTGCGGTGTCATCTTCGGTTACTCCGGGCCCAAACAACATTATGGTGATGACATCTGGTGTTAACTTTGGCGCGCGCAAAAGCTTGCCACTGTTGAGTGGGATATGTGTTGGCTTTACCATCATGTTACTTCTGGTGGGCGTTGGTTTTGGTCAGGTGTTTCACTTTTTTCCACAACTCGAACTGATAATTAAAGTGTTCGGTAGCGCATATTTGCTCTATCTGTCGTGGCAAATTGCGACAACCAAAGAAATTGGCACAGGAGAGCAGCAGGGAGCGCCGTTCGGGTTTATGAAAGGGGCACTGTTTCAGTGGGTCAATGCCAAGGCATGGGTGGTGGCGATTGGGGCTATTTCTGCATTTACGGCGGTTGGCGAAGGATATTTTTCTCAAAATCTAACTATTGCCGTGACTTTTCTGGTCGTATCTTTTCCTTGTGTAGGCGTATGGCTGATGTTCGGTTCGGCGCTGCGTCATTGGTTGACCAAGCAGCACTATTTGCGTTGGTTTAACCTGACCATGGCCTTGCTGCTTGTGGTGTCAATTGTGCCAGTAATCCGAGGTGTGATTGAACAAATTATCGCGTGAGAAGCGGTTCACCCGTTGAGCATCAAGCTCCTGCTCTGGAAAGATTTACAGTTAAACTCGAACGCGTTAGATTGCCACTGGCATGACAATCTATGGAAAGAAAAATGAGCATCCATCTAAAACAGCTATGTACGACCCACTTACCTGGAAACAAAGAAGATTCGCCGGCAGTCCATTTTTCTAAAATGGCGCAGTGGTGTGAACAGCATAATGTTGCCCACGATGTTTACGGCGAAGGTGAAACTATACAGGCTTTCGAGCAAAAAGTGGCCGACCTACTGGGTTACGAAGCAGGTCTATTTGTTATCACCGGTACTATGACCCAACCGACAGTACTTGAGTTAGTGACCCGACAGAAACGCAATCCGATTGTTGCGATGCACCCTTCAAGCCATATTTATGTTCATGAAAGGCAGGGCTACCAGTTGCAAAACCGATTTAACATCTTGCCGGTAGGGAATGAGTTCAAGCCGTGGAAGCTTGAAGATCTTCAGGCTTGGCCAGATGAAATCGCTGCGGTTTTGTACGAACTGCCAATGCGAGAGATTGGCGGGCAATTACCATCATGGCAAGAGCTCGAACGTATTAAGCAACACTGCGCGGAGAACAACATCCATCTACACATGGATGGTGCGCGTCTTTGGGAGACGGCCGCTTATTACCAAAAAGAGTATCATCAGATTGCTCAAGGCTTTGATACGGCGTATGTCTCTCTTTATAAGGGCATCAATGGATTAGGTGGTTCGATGCTACTAGGTTCAAAGGCGTTTATTCAACTGGCCTCGATGTGGATGAAGCGACAAGGTGGCAATGTCTACCATAGAACGCCTTACGTGGTGTCAGCCGCTATGCAATTTGATGAGAGACTGGCTCGGCTCCCTTCTCTGTTTGAGCGTACCAAACAGGTCTATGAAATCATTGCTGAGTTTCCAACTTTGGCGGTGAATCCTCCCAAGCCACAATCGAATATGTTGCACCTGATATTACCGTTTAGCTTTGAACAGGCTCAGGCGTTACAACAGGCGTTTGCAACTAATCGAGGCATTTGGTTTGGGAATCCTCAAGTGACTTCTCACCCGAATCAGTCGCTTATCGAGTGGTATGTCGGTGATAACCTTCTTGAGATCAGTGATGATGAACTGCGGGCGTTTTTCGCAGAGTTGACGGCAAATTAATCATCTTAGAGTCGGGAGTTTTCGACGCGACTAACGCACCGTTTACTTTGGAGAGAGCATGCTAGACAGAGACAATACCGGATTGATCATCGTCGATGTTCAAGGGAAGTTAGCCAGTTTGGTTGATGAATCTGAGGCGCTGGTAAAAAACTGTGTCACCTTGATTCAAGGTGCTAAAATCTTAGATTTGCCTATTGTCTGGCTTGAGCAAAATCCAACCAAACTAGGTGATACGGTAGAGGCGATAAGCCAGCATTTGCAAGGTGCGTCGCCTATAAGTAAATACACATTTGATGCTTGCTCACAGCCTCAGTTTATTCAAGCTATTCGCAGTGCCAATGTCGGCACTTGGCTAGTGTGTGGTATTGAAGCACATATCTGTGTGTACCAAACAGTATTAAGCCTTTCCCAACGGGATTATGATGTACAGCTCGTGACAGACTGTGTTTCGTCTCGAAATCCCCAACACAAGCAATTGAGCATCAGAAAATTACAGCATAAAGGAATAGATATCACATGCGTTGAAATGTGCCTTTATGAATTAGTTAAAGATTGCCGTAGTGATGAGTTCAAACAGATTTTGCAACTGATCAAGTAACCGCAAACTGAGCGGTGTTAATCGATGTGAGGTTCTGGTATCGCTCTCTGGTGCTCGCTTCGCGACTCGTCAAACTCTTTACAAACCCATGATTTTAGCTTCAAGACATTGTCATTGCGAAGTTTTTCTGGTCGACACACAAAGAAAAACTCTTGATGAGGATTAGTGACAGGCTTGCCGATCTCCACTAAAAAGCCATGCTTGATTTCATCTCTCACAAATAGGCGGTGAGTAACGAAAACCCCCAACTTTTGTATGGCGGCCTGAATAGCATGGACAGAGACCATGAAGTTCAAATTGTTGTGCTGCTTAGGGGCGGGGACGTTGTTTCCCTGACACCAGACACTCCAGTCATTTTTCCTTCGCAAGTTTTGTGCATAGATAGCGGGGTAGTGCTGCAACAATTCCGCTGCGCTTGGTTTGGGTTGAGATGAATCGAGCAGTTGGGGGCTACAAACCAAAAGAAGCTCATCATCACCAAGTTTTTCACAGTAATAATCTTGCCATTCATCCGTTTTTCCATGAATGATGGCGACATCAACACCTTCTTGAGTCAGATTAAAAGGGCCAGCTAGATTAGACAGGCGAATATCGACATTGGGAGCAAAATGTTGGAAGTTATTCACTCTTGGAACCCACCAATGAATCGCCAATGAGTTAATCATATTTAAAGTGATTTGATGGGAGTGCGGTTTTTGGGTTACCGCGTCCGTTGCATCGACGATCGTCTTCAAAGCAGGGGCAATGTCATTGTAGTACTTTTGACCAATCGGATTGAGACGAACTTGCCTGCCTATACGCTGAAACAACGGCTGCCCAATAAGTGACTCTAGGCTTTTGATTGCCTGACTGATCGCAGAGTGGCTGACACTAAGTACCTCAGCAGCCTTAGTCATGCTACCGGTGTCAGCAACGGCGATAAAAGCGTAAAGAGACTTAAGAGGTGGTCGTTTGTTCATATGTAAGTTTATCTAACATGTTTGTTTAAATATATTCGTTTTTTAAACCCTTGTCATTCCTTTACTATAGGCACGCCTATAGGGAGGAATCATGTTGTTAAATAACCTTGCTGTACCTTATATGCTCGTTTCAACCTTTAGTTTGTCGTTAACGGGTTTAGCTTTAAAAAAACTAACAGAAATATTGAGCCTTGAATGGCTGACATTTCTCAGATTTATATTGCCGACATTGCTCCTGTTTGCTTTGGTCGCTGCAACAAAAATTCGTTTGCCTCCTCCGGCTCTGTTGAAGCCGATCGTGATTAGAGGTGTGTGCATTGCGGCATGCCAACTCTGTTTTATAGCATCACTCAACCGATTGACACTTGTGGAAAGCTCAGTGCTGTTTGGTACAGGGCCACTCTTTATTGCTGTGTTGGAGAAGATCTTTTTTAAGGTCAAGATTAAGACCGAAACCAAATTTAGCTTAGCGGCCACGTTTGCTGGTGTCGTGTTGCTCGCTGGTGATGTCAGCGGCATTCAATTAAGGCCTGAGTTGCTGATTGGATTAGCCTCTGGGCTATTTAGTGCAGGCTCCCAAGTCTGTCTATTTCGTGCCAGTAAAAAGGAGGTAACGCCGGCACTGCTTAACAGTTGGACATTTTTGATCGCGGCGATAAGCGTATTGCCACTGTGTGTTGTGTCGGGGCTGTCAAAGGTCGACGTTTCAATCGTATTAGAACCACAACACAACTCGCTTGTTTGGGCGTATTTATTGGTTCTCTCATTGGCTGTGGTTGCCAATCAAATCTTGCGCTCTAAAGCCTATAAGTTGGCAGATAGCAATTCACAAGTGGCACCGTTGATATTTACTAGCTTGCTGTTCACCGCTCTGTGGCAGGCGATGTTTTTTGATGAAAGTTTCTCAACCTATCAGATCGCGGGCATCGCAATCATTATAGTGGCAACCATCATGAATAATTTTGCGACGCCGTTGTTCCGATACCTTGGTGTTAGTCGCATCTTTGGCCGCAGTTGATGGTGTTACGCTTAGTGGACGCCCTAGCAATGGCGCTAGCCCCACTACTGCTTAACAGAGAATTACCAGCGAGGCTGAGCAAAATAGTCTGCCAGATAATCGATTAGTGCTCGAACAGCGGGTCTCATGTGCTTTCTTGAGGAGTAAAGCGCATACACCGTCATGTCGTCTGGCTTCCAGTCGGCTAACACTGGCTGAAGCTGTCCACTTTGGATGTATTGATTGACCAGATAGGTGGGTTGTATCGCTAAACCTGCGCCATTGAGAGCAGCATGAAGAAGTGTTGTTGCTTCATTCGCAGTCAGGCGACACTCTATTTCGACTGACTGCTGAACCCCATTTCTGGTTAAATGCCAGATGTGCTGCTGGAAGTTTTTGTAGCCTAGGCACACATGACTGGATAAATCAGTTGGCTTTTTAATAGGGCGATGATTTGACAAATAGTGTGGTGACGCAACGATTCGGGATTCACATATCGCTATAGGTTTTCCTATCAGCGAGGGATCTGGTGCCGATGCAATCCGAATGGCGAGGTCGATTTGCTCGTCAGTCAGGTCAGTTACTGAGTCGTGCAAGTCGATATCAATGTTGACGTTCGGGTGAGCGGTTAAAAAGCCTTGAATGGCAGGAATCAGTTGCGAATATCCAAATGACATACTGGTTGCCAGCCTTACATTTCCGCGTAACTCTCCTTCCGTATTGGCAAGATCACTAAGATGGTCTGCCTGTCTAAGCCATTGTTTTACCTCCTGCAAACACTCTTCACCTGCTGACGTCAAGGATACTTTTCGTGTGGTGCGATGCAACAAACGCGTGTGTAACCAGTCTTCCATTGCCTCAATGTAGCGAGTGACCATAGGCCGAGACATATCCAGTCTTTCTGCGGTTGCGGTAAAGCTTCCAGTCGTGGCGACGTCAACAAAGACTTTGGCTGCGGTGAGTTTGTCCATTTATATGCTCGAAATAAGAAATAATCATGTTCAGTTTGGTGTGTTTTTCTGAACACGTCAATTGCCTAGTATCTTGTCGTTAACGAAGATATTGACAGGAGAAATGAGATGAAAAAGTTAACTCTAGCTGCGGCATCAGTACTACTCGCGACAAGTGCGCTTGCACAAGAGCTTACGCCATTAACTTTTGATGTGTATAACGCCGACGAGAATAGCTTTCATGTGAACTCAACAATCGTGTTTGGTGACAGTGAAGCAATGGTCGTGGATACCGGTTTTACCAAAGCGGATGCATTGCGCATTGCGGCAAAAGTGCTTGATAGTGGAAAAGAGCTCAAAACTATCTTTATTAGTCAGGCTGATCCTGATTATTACTTCGGTGCGGAAGTCTTACATGGGCTATTTCCAGAAGCGAAAATTCTAACGACACCAGCTGTTAAAAAAGTTATCGAGACAAAGCTGGCGGGTAAACTGGCGTTTTGGGGACCGAAAATGGGTAGTAATGCTCCGGTTAAACCTTATGTACCTCAAGCCATTAGTGGCAACACCCTAATGCTAGACGGGCACGCTATTGAGATTCGCGGTACCGATGGGGATCTTGCGCATCGCCCATATTTGTGGATTCCTTCAAGCAAAGCTGTATTAGGTAACGTCTCCGTATATAGCATGGTTCACCTTTGGATGGCAGATGCACAGTCGGATGAGAGTCAGCAAGCGTGGCAGGAACAATTAACGGAGATCCAACAATTAAATCCGGCCGTCGTGATTCCTGGTCATATGAAAACGGGCACTCAGCTTGATGCCTCGACAATTGCTTACACTCAAGCGTATTTGAGCGATTTTCAGCGTGCAAAGAGCACCAGTCGTAACAGTGATCAACTGATTGACAAAATGTCTGCAAACTATCCGGATGCGCAGCTTCCAATGGCTCTCGACATTGGAGCAAAAGTGCATATGGGTGAAATGAAATGGTAACGGAGTTTCAAAAGCCAAGGCAGGCACTTCGCAAGTCTCAAGGTCGTTTATTAACGAACTCTGCAAGCAGTGATGAGATGTTTGAGCGCATTGATACCAACCATGACGAGTTCATTGATATGAACGAGTTCCAATCACACAGAGGTTTTATGCGATCTTCAGATCAATAAGTTCCTCACTGTAAGAGAGGTAACATATGTTACCTCTCTCTGAATATCGACTGCGGTCATTCGTTTTTCACGGCTCATGAGCAGCGAGAGCATGATAATGTCGTTTGATGGCGACTTTACAATTTAAAGTCCTTTTTCAAATTGAGATCTTAGTGGCTAAGATAAATATTCAACTTGGTATACTCACACAAAGAATCGTAACGAGAGTGTGATGATATGTCTAAAACAGCAAAGCTCCAGAACGAAGATAAGCTAGTAAAGAAGGCGTTAGAAATTGGCGAGAAGATGGCCAAAATGCAAGGCTTTGACTTACCCAGTACGCCACAGCCTGTCAGGGTGAAGGCCATCTACTTGTTCTTAGTCGATGCAAAGCAAATTGCACCACTACCAGATAACAAACTGGATGGTGCTAGTATCAAACACCGATTGGCGATGTGGATTCATAAAGCACTACCTGATAATGACCCACTGAAGTAATTCCCTCTATGCAAAAGCAAAAAGGATGGAGTGAGCGTTGGGTACAAATATACGAATGGCTTCTATTGGTCAGTACTTATTTCCTTTATTGTTGTAGGTAAAGTCTGAAATTTAGCCTAATTAATTATCGGGATACATACGGTAGGATATTAACGGTACTTTATCTTGATAAAAGAATATCCGCTATAAGCGGAGCGATGTGTTTTAATGAATCGACCAAGCAATAAGGCTTATAGTCGGGCTAAATAATCTGAAAAATAATTAATCGAACTGTAATTAAGTCGCTCGTTGAGGTGTAAAAACAGTTCTGTTATGTATTTATTTTTTGGATATTGTGCTTTTGGGTTAATTGACCATTTAAGACGCTACTTACCATCAATATTATGTTTTGGTAGAGTTCCCTTAATAAAAGTAAGGGAGTTATTATCAATGTCCAGATATCACTATCCTCCAAGAGAAATCATAAGCAGTGAAGAGATGGCTCGATCTATGAGAGAAAGTCAGGTTAAGCGCACAAAAGCGGCTTTAGCTGAATATGATGAAAGGGAAAAAAGAAGACTGAAACAACAGGCTTCTTTGACTAAAGATAATCCTCCACAGGTAAGTAACGCGCCAATACTTAAGTCAAGGCTGTTAAAAAATGAAGAGAATATGAATGCGCTAGGAAGTGGTTCATTTTCTTACCTGCGATTTGGAATGAAGAGCTTTGAGGTATTAAAAACTCAAGAAGCATTGAAAGAAGTGAATGTGTATCAGGGAAAGGTAAATGGACATTTTGGAAGTCAAACGGAGCAAGCGGTCAAAAAGTTTCAAAAAGAATACCATCCGACACATACCACGCATCAATATTATCAATTGGGTGAAGTAGACGGAGTCATCGGCAAGAACACCATTCTTGCTTTAGATGAAGCCGTTAATGAAAGTTGGAAATATCTTGATGATGCGATGGATGAAAAATGGCTAACTGTACCAAGAGGGCAGTTCACATTTGACTGTGAAGGCGATGATATTGAATCATCCCCCTATTTCACGAGGAAAGCTCATGTTCCTAAGAACGGTAGAGTGGTGATTGGTCAATCAGGTGTTACAATTGGGCGAGGTTTAGATTTAGGAAATCCACCCACAGGAGCGACGGGACAATCACCTGCTAAGTTGGACTTAAAAGCGCTATTTCAAGAGGCGGAATTAATCCCTGAATTATCGGATTGGTTACTCAGTGTCGAAGGGGTTAAAAGAGCAAGTGCCCTAGAGTCTCTTGATAGTTCAGGGTTGACTGATGATGAACTGACAATAACACGTAAACAACAACACTTAATGTTTAATGATGTTTATGATTATATGGAAGAAAAGACTCGCATCTTGCTGACTAAGCCAGATGTTAAAGCCAAATTTGGAGTGGTTGATTGGGATAACTTACCTCGTAATGTTAAGGATGTTTTAGTCGACTTGACATATCGAGGCGATAACAGTCCTAGAACAAGGGAAGGCTTTGTTCCTGCATTGGTTAATTTTGATGGAGACAGGTTTGTAGATGTGATGGATGATGAAAACCGATTATGGACAAGTGTTGATCAAAACAGGAGAGTAAGGCGTGTTGAGCATTTGTAAGAGTATATGTTGTACACTATTTATTTTTATGTGCTCTGGCACCGTAGTGGCTAACAATCTTCCTCAGAGCGACAACTATGGCATATATACCAATAGACAGACCATGCTTGAATGTTTTGCATGGAGATGCTCATAGAGAGTTCTGTTTTATTGATTCAGAAACCGAGGACTTGAGTAAGAGTAATGGCAATGGTTTCTATATTTCACTTAACAGTGTGAATAACAAAAGAGTTTCTTTTGAATATCACACTCTGTGGTATTCAAAAAAGTGTAAGTATTACATATATAAAGAAAAGCCGACCTGTGATGAGCCTTACACTAATTAATACATTTAACTTAAATTATTTGCTGTGAGACGATTCAAACGCTTAACGCAAAAGCTCACTTTTTAGTGATATTTAACCTAATACAATAATGACCGTTGTTACTGAACTTCTTATTCACGATTAGATTGTCTCGATAACCATACCAAAGATTACACCTTTGCTATCTCAGTAAGATATTAAAGGTTTCTGTGATGTATCGAGGTGATCACAGCCCTAGAGCAAGGGAAGGGTTTGGAGCTAATTTTGAGTAAAATCATCTGACAAGTTGGACTTAAATGATTACCAAATTTTTTATTACGCTCTGAAAGAATTAGATAACATTCCGCCAGAAATTTTGAAACTGAGGTTAAAGTGATTAAATTAGTAATGGTTTTTTGTTTATATTGCATAAGTTTTCAAATAATCGCGATGGGTGAGTCTAGTGCAAATTGGATTTTCGAAAAGCAAAATCAATGTGAAATAAAGATAAGTTCCTTAAAGAAGGATATACAAATCAATGCTGATAATCTATCTAAAGGTAACTATAACGAAGCTATCGTTTCTAGTCTGACTTCAACTAAGTATAAGTATATAGAAGAGAAATGTAGGTTTGAGTATTTTGAAAGTCTAGGGACTGAAGCAGAAACATTTAATATTTGCAGTTGTTTGATTGATGAATATACAAAGTTCAATGATTACTTAGCTGAAAAGATTAACTTACCTTGATGTCTCCTTTATCAGGATACACTCGATAGGATATTAAAAATGTCTGTGATGGATGATGAAAACCGATTATGGACAAGTGTTGATCAAAACAGGAGAGTAAGGCGTGTTGAGCATTTGTAAGAGTATATGTTGTACACTATTTATTTTTATGTGCTCTGGCACCGTAGTGGCTAACAATCTTCCTCAGAGCGAC
>NZ_JATABI010000067.1:0-14852 GCF_036533795.1 Vibrio sp. M250220
GAATTTGTTAATCGTGTTCCCAATGATGCCGAGTTCGTTATTGCTCTTATCATCGACACGAAGGGTGAGATCAGAGTTGGTATCGACTTGTTGCAATAAGGTCGCCATTTGGTCTATCGGTTTTACCACGCGGCGATTGACCAATACATAGCCAATAATTGCGATAACAAATACAGCGATCAATGAAATATTACCTATCAAAACGGTGGTTTGAACCTCTTGAGCTGCCATCTCAAACTGTCGATTGGTTCGCGCTTCGAGTTCTTGAAAAAACGTATCGATAGGTGCCATGATCTTGGCTTTTTCTTGATGATATTCCTTACTATGCAAAAGTGCCGCGGCCATTGCTAAGTCGGGTTCTCCCTTTTGGGTATAGTTGCCTGAGCTATCCGGATATAGCCCTTTAACCGCGTTCATCGCTTTGACTTCCATGTTGACCAAGGCATCTGAGTTTTGCTGTGCTTGTTTTAACAACTTGAATTCAGATTGGGTGAAGCCTAGGTTTTCCATCATCTGTTGCAGAGATATTCTCTGGCCGTCAGGTTTTGGTTTCTGTCCATAGCTCAACACTAAATCCCAATAGATTGTGTGATAATTTTCTGGGCGTGGTTTTTGGCCGTTGCGGATAGCCAGAATGTCCATATACATTTTTTCGTAGGTATCATCAGCAGTTAGGACATAGGTGCGGCCTAAACGAGTTAAGTCATCAGAGCTTTGACGTAATTCATCAGCAGCTTGATAGGACTGGTAACGAACTTGTGCCATATCATCCACTTTCTGCAATAGGCCGTTAAGCTGAAAAACGGTGATGACACTGATGATAATGCCTAAGGCGATGACCCCAAACACCAGCTTCATTGTATTGTTAATGTTCATCAATTCAAATTCAAATCCTTCAATAGCATCAATGAATTGAAGCTTCTGCTCTTCGGTCCAAATCCCGAATTGCTGGGCATCTTGAACTATGCTCAGCGCCTCAACATCATACGCTTCCACTAAGCTGACCAAACGTTGGTAGAGTTCGATTGGATCGGCCTCTGTTTTCACCTCGCTTGGTGTCCGATTTGCGTGCCACTGGGCCAATTGAGCGTTTAGCTTTTTAATCATCTCTGCGCACACTTCCAGCTCGTCCAGTGCAGACTTATCTTGTTCTCGGATGCTGCGTTCCATCTTAGCCGCAAGTTGAGAGACAAGTTTGATTCCTAAGTTAGCCGAAGATCCTTTTAGCGAGTGGGCCATTCGAGCCGCTATGTCCCAATCTTCTTTATCAATGACTTCTTTAAAGATAGATAACTCTGTGCTTTGCATCTCTAAGAATCGACCTAAAATGGTCAAATAACTCTCTTTGTCACCGCCAATATCATAAATGGCTTGCTCAACGTTGATGCCCGATAGGATCGGCAGTTCAGAATCAACGGCGGGAGAGACGGGTTTTTCTTCTTGCAGCAATTCATCGTTTGGTTGCTGTGATGACAGATATTGAACCAGAGTTTGATAAAGGTTGTGCACATTAACAGGTTTGGCGAGATGAGAGTTCATGCCTGCATCTATGCAGCGTTTAACATCGCTCTGCATGGCATTGGCGGTCATGGCGATAATGGGGAGATTTTGCCATTTTGGATTGCGTCTGATCTGCTCAGTGGCAGAGATACCATCTAAGACAGGCATCTGCATGTCCATAAGAACCAAGTCCACCGCTTTTTGTTCAAGAATGTTGATCGCTTGTTGACCATTTTCAGCGGTCACTACACTGAGATTAGTACCGTTGAGTAGACCTAAAGCCACTTCTTGATTTACCTCGTTATCCTCAACTAATAGCACGGTTTGTCCATCAAATACGGGCTTTTCGAGTTGATTAGCATGATGGTTGCGAGTGGCTTGTTCAATGCCAAAACTGTTCATGATTGCATCGAGAAGGTTGGAAGGATTGACGGGTTTTACAATCAGAGAATCAATAAGTTTTGACGTCGTTTGGTCTAACGAAATTTCACGACCGTAAGCGGTGACGAGGAAACGTTTTGAACGTTCGAGTAGCCGTTCTTTTTGCGCAGTTTGTAGAAGTTCAACGCCATTTAAACCAGGCATGTTCCAGTCAACGAATAGTAGATCAAATTGGCTTTGTCGCATTTCATCAAGCGCTTCAAAACCGTTACTTACCGCTTTGGCTTCGAAGTGCATCGCACTTAGCAAGGTGACTAAAATATTTCGGGCGGAGTCGTTATCATCAACCACTAAGGCTCGCTTACCAGCCAGTCCGGCGATCGGCTTGGATATATCACGCATTTTGGCCTCTTGCAGGCCACATGTGATGGTAAATGCGAACGTTGAACCAACACTTGGAGTACTGCTGACACTCAATTGTCCACCCATCAACTCAACCAGTTGTTTGCTGATACTGAGTCCCAGACCTGTCCCGCCAAACTGCCGAGTGATGCTGCTATCCGCCTGAGAAAACGCATCAAATAGGTGGTTGATTTTATCTTTGTCGATGCCAATGCCAGTATCCTTGACCGCAAAATGAAGAACCACCTCGCGTTCGGTGACTAATTTAGGACGTACAGACACGACTACTTCGCCTTGTTCGGTGAATTTAACGGCGTTGCCACACAGGTTTACCAGCACTTGTCCTATTCGGAGTGGGTCGCCAATCAAACCAACGGGAACTTGAGGGTCAATATCGAGTAGAAATTCGATTTTTTTATCTTGTGCTTTAAACGATATAATATTGATCAGGTTTTCAAATACCTCGTCCAAACTAAAGTCGATGGTCTCTATGTTCAATTTACCCACTTCTATTTTCGAGAAGTCGAGGATGTCATTAATTATGCCAATCAGGTTTTTCGCAGATTCATTGATGCGAGTTAAATATTTCTGCTGGGCGGGATCGAGTTCAGTATTCAGTGCAAGGTGAACCATACCCAAAATACCGTTCATTGGTGTACGTATCTCGTGGCTCATATTCGCTAAAAACTCACCTTTAGCACGGCTCATCGCATCGGCAGTCTCTTTAGCATCACGGAGTTCGGTTTCCATCTGCTTACGTTCAGTTAGGTCAAGTAAGATGCCGACAATTCCGGACACCTTGCCTTGGTTATTACTGAACGACGCTTCGCACACGAGCATGTCGCGTTCCTGTTGGTGTTGGTCGAGTAGAGATAACTCGTAGGTTTTACTTCCTTGCTGGAGAAATAACTCCTGATGAGTATCGTTAAAGCACCGCGAGGCCTCTTGTTGGCTAAATACTTCTAAGGGTGTTTTGCCAACAATATCTTGCATTGGCAGGCCACATAACTCGCTGAACTTAGCGTTGACGGTCAGGTATTTGCCTTGTGGGGACAGGCAGTACATCGGGTTGGGGGTCGCATTTAAGATCTCTTGGTTGAGCTGAGATTGTTCCAGTACTTTTTGTTCGGCTTTTCTCTGTAGCTCGATGTTTTGGCTCAGTTGGATGCTGACGGCCAAATCATCGAGCATTTGAGTCAGCCACCGATACTGGATTTCATTTAATTCACTGATGGTACCGACTTCGAGTAAGGCGACAGGTTGTTCGTTAACACAAAGAGGGAAGTAGTAGAGTTCATTGAGTTCTAGGCTGCCACCGCTGACTGGCATGGTGTATTTGCCCGCCAGCGCTGTCATGCTGTAGGGCTTACCGGAAAGAAGAACGCTTAACTCCGTAGAACTGGTGTCTGAAATATGGCTCGCTTGTGTTCCATCGTAGCCAG
Organism: Vibrio sp. M250220; assembly: GCF_036533795.1. Taxonomy (NCBI): domain Bacteria; kingdom Pseudomonadati; phylum Pseudomonadota; class Gammaproteobacteria; order Vibrionales; family Vibrionaceae; genus Vibrio; species Vibrio sp. M250220. The sequence goes on from NZ_JATABI010000067.1 coordinate 3,726, forward strand.
CACCTGCCACTCGAACTAATTGATTATCTCGATACAAGGAGAGACCGATTTGTTGAATTGGAAATTGATGGAGAAGAAACTGGGTCACTTCTTGGCATAGGTCGAGCGTCGATTGACTGGTTCTCAGGACAATATTGAAGTCTTTGAATAGCGTATTTTGATTGAGTTGCTCCGTTATATGATGAAAAACGACGTTCAGACTATCGATGAAATGTTGCAGTTCCGCATAGGCTTTTTGAGTAATAGTAAAGGCATAGTTCTTCTCTTTGACTTGATGAACCACCGTTTTTAATAAACGACTGACAGGGCTAATGTAGAGGTGCCACAGCAAAGCGAATGAAAGAGCGATCGATGCCAGCAATATGGTTATTAATGTGAGATAAATATTCCGGTATTCGAGCGTTTTTCGGTCGAAGTTATTGATACTGTTTTCAATTCGATAAATGATCGCTTTGTGAGCAGAACCGACAGCTCGCATGATTTTGGCTTTTTCGGCGAAGTATTTTTTGCTGTACAGCAGTGACTGTGCGTATTGAAGATCGGGTTCTCCGGTGTCTATTTCTTGCCCTTGTTCGAGTATTTTTATCCCTTTAACCGCTAGAAAGGCTTCACGCTCAAGATTGACTAAGCCATCTGACAGCAAGAGAGCGCTTTTGAGTTCAAGAAATTCAGCCCCACTGATGCCAGAATCTCTCAATCTGGTGAGCAGTGGTGTACTTTGCCCACCACTGGCTGAGGGGAGCGGCTCGGTTGAATTTGCTACTAAGTCCCAGTATTCATATTCATTGCCTATCGGCAGCGCCGCTTCGCCATTGCGTACAGCAAGGACTCGATTAAACATTTCTTCCCAATACTCGTCACCTGTCACTACGTACGCTCTGGCAAATTTTGTAAGGTGATCTGAGCTTTGTTTGAGCTCTTGTGAAAGTCGGTAGAAGCGATGCAAGTCATTTAGATAGGTGTGACTTTGTAAACGCAGTTCTGAAACTTTATCCGTAACCACAAACATGGCCACAGCGCAGGCTCCCATTATTAGGAAGAGCAGCATAAATAGTGTGCGAATTGAATGCATTGATTTCCTTCCTTGAGTAGATAGCAGTGCAAGTAACAACGGCTTGCCTATATTTATAAGCTTACCTATTGTTATTCTAGTCTACAAAATGTTTTAGGAAATTTCGTATGGCCGTTGAAAATCTGAGTGACTGTACAGTGCTGATCGTTGATGACTGTGTAGACAACCTAGCGTTTATGGCTCAAGGGTTGAAAGGGAGTTACCATGTAAAAGCTGCCAAGAGTGGGGAGATGGCGCTCAATATCGTTGAGAATTTCGATATCGATCTGATTTTACTCGATATCGTTATGCCAAACATTACTGGATATGACGTTATTCGAGCGGTCACCAGTAATCACAGTACACGTCATATTCCAGTGATATTTCTTACAGGGAAAAGCTCTCCTGAAGATGAAAAACTAGGATTTGAACTTGGTGCGGCTGACTACATTCATAAGCCCATCAGCATACCTTTATTGCGCTCACGGGTGAGAACTCATCTGCAAAATAAGCGCTCAAAAGATATTCTCCTCGGCCAAAATGGTTATCTAGAGAAAGAAGTCCTCAAGCGCTCCTATGAACTTGACAGAATGCAGGATGCGGTCGTTTTTGCCCTTGCAAGCCTCGCTGAAACTCGAGATCCTGAAACAGGCAATCATATTTTGCGTACCCAGCACTACGTAAAACTCCTAGCAGAAAAACTCGCTGAGAAATCTCAGTACAGTGAATGGCTGACACCTAAGGTGATTGATACCTATTTCAAGGCAGCACCACTTCATGATATTGGAAAGGTAGGAATTGTCGATTCGATTTTACTCAAACCGGGAAAACTGACCGATGAAGAGTTCGAAATCATGAAAGGGCATACGACACTGGGATTGATAGCTTTGGAGAAGGCAGAGCAGTTGTCAGGTGCCCGCAATGATTTGATCACTGTAGCCAAAGAGATCGCCTATGGTCATCACGAAAAGTGGGATGGTTCAGGGTACCCAAATCACTATAGTGGTGAACAAATTCCACTCAGCGCTCGTTTGATGGCGCTAGCAGATGTCTATGATGCGTTGAGATGTCGGCGTGTATATAAAGAGCCAATGACTCATCAAGACGCCAAAAATATCATCATGCAGGGGGGAGGGAGCCATTTTGATCCCCAGGTGATTGACGCCTTTATAGAGCAAGAAGATCGATTTATAAAAATCGCTCAAGAATTTGGCGATGGGTAACCCGTCCCTGAGTAAATAGGACGAGTTTGATACTTTACTTTAGCGTCGAGTTAGTGGGATTCACTGATCAGCCTGACTTTTCTGTCAGCGTGCAAGCTTACCATTCTTTGATAAATGTAAAAAACGTAAATCAGCGGTACATGGCTACAATTATAAATGATAATGCATTGCATTTGTAATTATGGACTCTAACAATGAAATTGTCTGCCGTTGCGCTGCTAGCCAGCCTAACTGTATTTGGTGCCAGTGCGAAAATGGTCGAGGTAGAACACGCTCAAGGTAAACTAAATCAGGATGACGCGTCGATTATCGACAAAGCGATCGAGTATCTCGACTTAAGCGACATTCAGCATAAGTATCTGGATGAACTGAGTGGTGGGCAACGCCAATTGTCATTTATTGCTATGGTCATGGCACAGGATACGGACTATGTTTTCCTGGATGAACCACTCAATAATTTGGACATCAAGCATTCATTACAAATCATGAAGAACATCAGACGACAGGCTCATGAAATGAACAAGGCGGTAGCTGTTGTGATTCATGACATTAACTTTGTTGCTTGCTACTCAGACATCATCATCGCTCTCAAGAAAGGGCGAATTGTCGCTCAGGGGGAGTGTGGAGCAAGTGATTCAGGCCGAGATCTTAAGTATTTATGAAACACCGTTTAACATCGTTGAAGTTGGCGGCAAACGTATGTGTACCTACTATTAAGCCCAATCAATGTTGAATAAGCCTCGTGTTACGAGGTTTATTCAGCTTTGGTGAGATCTTCGATAATAGGGCAGCTACTGCCTGAGTCGCCTGGACATGCAGACACCCACTTTTTAAGCTGACGTTCGATCTCTTGGAGTTCACGAATCTTGATTTCCACTTCGTGCAGTTTTTCTTTTGCTTTTGCCTTTACTTCGCTGCTTTTGCGGTTGGAGTTGTGCGCTAACTGAACCAATTCCTTACATTCAATCAAAGAAAATCCAGCGTTCTTCGCTCTAGAAATCAGATTGAGCTCCTGAACATGCTGATCTGAATACTCACGATAGCCAGACTCGCTTCTGTGGGGAGCAGTGATGAGCCCTTTATCTTCATAGAGACGAATTGATTTGCTTGATAATCCAGTTAGCTTTGATACAGCACCAATATTCATTGTGTTTCCTTAGTGAGTTAGGCACGGCTAATTCTACTTTGACACTGTTTTACTATGTTTGTTCGTCAAAGGCTAGCCAGCAGCGACAAGTAGCCTTAGATATACGTGGCAATCGATACCGTGAAAAAGAGCAGGATGACGAATAATTATCCCAAACTGACAAAAAACACATTAATTTTCGTATTCAAATTAAATAGCCACTTGCGATAGATCAACAAAAGTTTGTTTGTTTTGTTGAATAAGTATAGATAAAGTTGAAACATTCAAAAAATATTGAATAATAGGATCCACAAAACTATAGAAGTGTGACGCTTCATCAATCAGTCTGAAACAGGAACATATCCATGTCGAACACATTTGTGCTGGTCATTAACTCAGGTAGCTCTTCATTAAAATTCGCCGTTATCGACTATCTGTCGGGTGAAGCAATTGTTAGCGGTCTGGGCGAGTGCTTTGGCTTGCCGGAAGCTGTAATCAGCTGGAAGTACAATGGCGAAAAAACCGAAGAAGCCATTGATGCACTGGACAACCACCACCAACACGCGATTAATCGTATCGTTGCTCTAATAGATATATTAGGGTTCAGCAATGACTTAGTGGCCGTTGGCCACCGCATTGTGCACGGCGGCGAAAAATTCACTTCGACAGTACGTATTGATGACGAAGTTCTAGCAGAAATTGAAAGCCTGTCAGACCTAGCTCCGCTCCACAACCCTGCTGGGGCGCTTGGAATCGAAGCATCGATGAAAGCTTTCCCAAGCTTGCCACAGTTTGCTGTGTTTGATACGGCTTTCCACCAAACAATGCCACAGAAAGCGTTCACTGGCGCAATCTCTAACGAGCTATACAAAGAGTACGGTATTCGTCGTTACGGATTCCACGGTACGAGCCATTACTTCGTTAGCCGCGAAGCAGCTAAGATGCTTAACAAACCAGTGGAACAAGCAAGCTTTATCTCTGTTCACTTAGGTAATGGGGCGTCTGTATGTGCGATTGAAAATGGTCAATCAGTGGATACATCAATGGGCTTTACACCGCTAGCAGGCCTAATGATGGGCACACGTTCAGGTGACCTTGACCCAGGTATCATTGAGTTCCTAATGAAGAAGGGCTGGAGCCAAGAGAAAGTATTCGAAACTCTGAACAAAAAATCAGGTTTCCTAGGTGTCTCTGGCCTGACATCCGATGCACGTGGCATTTTAGAAGCAATGGAAAACGGTCACGAAGGTGCCAAGCTTGCGTTTGAAGTATTTACCTACCGCGTAGCAAAATATATTGGTTCATACTTGATCCCGCTTAACCACTTAGATGCAATTATCTTTACTGGTGGCATTGGTGAGAACTCTCTTCCTATTCGCCGTGAGATTCTGAAAAACCTAAACCTACTTGGTTTTATCGAAGACGAGAAGGGTAACGAAGACGCACGCTTTGGTGCAGCAGGCATTATTGCTAAGTCAGAGATACTAAACGCAGTGGCTATGGTCATCCCAACCAACGAAGAATTCGTGATAGCCCAACAATCGGTTGAATTGCTGTAATTTAAATTAAAAACAGATAGTTAAAAGCGAGCTTGATGCTCGCTTTTTTGGTTCTTTATGTCGGGTAGACCATCGCAAAGTAGCGCATGACGGTACTTTATAAGCACTAAAGCGATGGTATAGGCCTTAATTTTCGTGCTTATACATAACTTCATGATTTGTAGAGCCTAGATTATCGACAGTGTTACCCAACGCCTTGTTATTCTTCTATGGTTACCCGTTCAATCATAACCGTTTCTGCTGGCACATCATCATGCCCCATCCTTGATAGCGTATGTAGCTCGGCAATCTTATAAACGACATCCATACCCATTGTCACTTTACCAAACACAGCATAACCCCAGCCGTTGTTAGTTTTTGCTGTGTGATCTAGGAAATCATTGTCATCAAGATTGATAAAGAACTGTGCGGTTGCAGAGTGTGGAGCATCCGTTCGCGCCATTGCAATGGTGCCGTTAAGGTTCTTTAGACCGCGATTCGCCTCATTGGTGATAGGAGCGCGTGTTTCCTTTTCGTCCATTAATTCCGTTAGACCACCGCCTTGGATCATAAAGCCTTTAATCACACGGTGGAAGATAGTGCCGTTGTAGAAACCATCTTCACAGTATTTTTTAAAATTACGTGAGGACACAGGAGCTTTGTCTTTGTTAAGTTCGATTTGGATGTCACCAAAGTTGGTGTGAAGCGTAATCATTGTATATGGCAATCTCATTGGAGTGATGGCCGCAATTATAGGTAGTGGTAGCGAGATATAACAAGTTTTTGTTCCTTTATCCGATGAAGTTGACAGTTCCCTGATTTAGGAAACAAAGCCACACGCAATTGCTTCTTTTCCAATCGGTGATTTTACTAATTTAATCAATAGTATGCATTTATCTTTTTGATACTCTAAATGGGCCTTTACATGTTTCTTGGCTTGCAGGGGGAGTACCATGGTGAAACAATAAAATAGAGCAAGACGAATACTCTTGAATATGGTTATCAAGGTTAGAGCGTCGATTGAAGACATTATAAACTTTTTGATTTGACAATGCTGAGCTTACAGGTATATATCTACTTTCTACGATATCGTTATTTTGATCCTTTCCATATATCAATACACCTATAGGTGTTCCAGATGAAATATGAAAGTTGGCTTTGGATGCAATACTTCTACCTGAGGTTAACTGTAATTTATCATATATATAGTTAGTTGTATAACCAGAGTTAATCACCACATTTCTAATGCTATATTCTTGTTCAACTATCGTTTTAGGCGTAGTGCAAGTAACCGAAAAGTTATTTCTTTTCCTCAAGCAAAATTGAATTTGGCTTCCAATATGGTCGTTAAGTAATGTAAAGTGTGGTACATTAGATACAGTCAACCCGTCTAAACGCCATAAAATGTCAAAGTAATCATTGCCGATTAAGTTTTGGGCGATTGAACCATTTCGAGTTCCTACAATTACAGTGTTTGAGCGCAACGCTGAGTTATTATCTTTTTCGATAGGGACTATTGCCAAACTAGCATGAGCTAATATTGATATTGAGCTAAGGAAAAGGGAGAATAAAAAATACCTAAACATTTACTATTATCCTTGTTTTACGCATAATGCAGTGACTTGGTGGAAAGATGTCTCGTCAACTAGATAGTTCATCGCGGATGTAAAACGAGCAACATATCGTCTTCCAGGGGCTGGAGAATCATCTAGCAGCCAATGATTATCTAATTGCGGCCAGCCATATTCTAAATTAAATGTGTACGGGCTTGCATACGTTGTATTAATAGCGTTATTTAGAGCAAGGTGCTCTACCCAGTAGGGTAATCTATACCCCTCACCTAGGCCCTCACAATAAGATTTTGCGCTATTGAAAGTAAATAATGGTAGAATAGCATTCATAATACCATAAGGACTTCCCAGTATTTGAGTTGAATTATTATCACCTGATCTTTCACCTATAGGGGGACATCTGAAAGTAAGTTTTCTTCCTTCAGGAGTTGTGATGCTTATTTCATTTACTCCGCATTGCGTTGGATAATTAGTTATATCAGCATCATAAACCCATAAGTCAATGGTATCTTGAAGTCCTTGGTAGTTTGCAGAAACACTTACACTTGCCTCAAGGTATTGCCCACCTAAACCAATAGCTTTTATTAGGCCTTTTTTATTGTATTGAGATATGAACTTTTCGTCTAGATTTAGTACGGCGTTATCACTAACAGTCCAATTGGCTTGCTGAGTAACGTCAGAAGTTTTTCCATTGTTCAGGCTCGCTTGCAAATAGAGCTGTCTAGCTCCTCCCATCATCATGTTGCTAGAATAAGGCAGCAAGATATCTTTGTCTTTGGAAATTATGGATACACTGGTCACTTCAATCGGAACAATTTCTACTAGTGCCGACTCACTACGAACTCCATCTACCTCTGCGATAATTGTTACATTCCCTAATTTCCTCAATGAGATTGTGTTATCACTTTCTATTTCTGCATGTAATTTAGGCGTTATGTCCCATATAATATTAGATATATCGACGTATACACTGCTATCACTACTATAATACTTCACTTTTGGGGCAATGTTACTATCTTGTCCATATACATTCTTATCTAAAATTATAGATAGACTACGCGATGGTTCTGGATCGGGAGTTTCTGGTTCTGGAGCCGGAGTTTCTGGTTTTGGATCAGATACCTCAACTGTAATAGTTTTCATCTCTGGTTCGGTCATCATTATCTTGTCATGACCTTTACACCCTGCCAATCCGAAAAGTAGGATAAAAAGTACAACAAATTTAGCGCACATAGTTTTCTCCAATGACTTTCACTATTACCCTACGTTCTTCAGCAACTCCTTCTTCGGCACTGCTAAGAGGGCTATTTCGTGAAATATTTATTATTGATATTTCTGAATTTGGGAATTTTTTCAACAATATATCTCTAATTTTTTTTGCTCTTTCTATTGAAATGATGATATCTTCATCGAAACTTCTATGTCCATATATTAAAAATTTATCACCATCTTGATAACTATCTAACTCTTTATCAACCTGTTTAGGTTTCTCTATCTGAGTGGAGTTGAAGTTGAATAAAATTATTGAATTATTCTCTTTTAGCTCATTGTATGTATTTTTTTGAAATATGTTTATTGCATTTGTTTGAGGTTTTTGAAATATTTTTGAACTTCGAACAAGAGTTTTTTGTGTGTTGGATTCCCACATTGGCTTTGAAATTACTAAATTCAAAAACAATAAGTCTGAAGAAGTCCCTAAATAATTTGGATAAACTGAGAGGTTTAAGTGTAAAGCACTGTTTTTATATGTTAAATATCGTGTCAGGCCAAATGAATAGTGTATTGACGTTCCTATATGTTCTTTTTGATACTTTCCATAACTTAGATCTTTCCAAATTGTACCACCGGCCCCAAGATACAACGAAAGGTGATCATTTAAGTCAATGGCATATTTTGGCGTTAGACTTAGATTCTCAAATGAGAATGTATGATTTTCATTTTTTTCATTTTTGGCATAGAACTCTTCCGACTTAACAATTGAACCAGAAACAATAAAATCACCAAAGTTAAAACTAGTTTGAAGTTCAAGAGCTGGCTCACTATTTTTGCATTGAATGATACTGTTATCACATAAGTTACCACTGTAAACAACACCTAGACCCAAGCCAATATCTATACTGTCTAATTCAACTCCTGCTACCCACTTAGAATTAAGAACCAAGCACAAAATTAGCACTTTTGTTCTATTTTTCATTGGCGTCCTCACTTTTTATCATACCTTGTGTTTGGGTTGAGCTTATTTAAGCTAATAATATTTATCTTAAATAACTACTGTTTTGTTATTATGCAATGGTTGTGGATATATAAGTCAATGAAATATAGGTGAATTGCCAAACTAATCAATCAAATAGTAGATAATGAGCACAAACGTATTAATATTTTATGGTAATGTTAATTTTGCTTTTTTTATTTGATAATCAAAGCAACTGTTTAATCTATCAATATTAATAAACAAATTTGTCAATATTACATAAACAAGGAGTTGGCGTATGAGTGCTATTAGAAAGTCATTATCTGCACTTTATGTTGCAGCAATGTTGTTGGTTAGTTCAACGTCGTTTGCAGCGATAAATATATCTAGTTACGATGGTTCGGAAGTTAATACCCCCGTTGGTATTCCAATACTCGCTGAACAGGATGGAAATCTAGTTTTTAAATATAAACCGAATGGCAAACCAAATAATTACGTATGGTTAGACCAGAAAAATAGAACGCTATCTAGGGATTTGGTTTTTGCTCCAACTGATAGCGATGTTGGTAAGCGAGTTAGGCTGTGTGATGTAAAACGTTCTTCTATGAGCTGCTCGAATGAGCTTAGGGTTAGCCCATCATTAAATTCAAGGTCAAATCGGACTAATGCTCTCAGTTTCTTTAGTTTCTGGGAATATGAGAATTTCTACGACGATGATTTTCTACTTGATACTCAGACATCCGTTACAGCGATAACGAAATTCACCTATAAAGATGATGCCCCGGAAGACGGACATGTAAATGCGGCTAAGGTACTTGGTATTTTATCAGCTGATGGTGTCGCTTTGGCAACTCCAATCCAACTTGTAGGCACAACTACTAAAGCAGATAAAGAAGTTCCATTTACTTTCGATTCTATTTCTTTCGGAAACAGTATATTAGTTAAGTTTTGTAGTTTTATTATGGCAGACTCTGGTCAAGGTTCGGTGATAAGAGAAGACGACAAATGTGTTGAGCGTTTATTGAGAGATGGTGGAACCGAAGGTGGAGATAAAAATTATTTTTATCCTCCTTCACCTCAACAATTTAACGCTTTATTCAAAAACGTATCGTATCTCAATACAGAAACAGTGGTTGTAAACAATGAATCTAAAACTTATGTTTATGCACCAAGGTATGATGTTAACTCTCAAAATTTACTAGTAGAATATTGTAATGCAATTGCGGGTGCAAAGGCGGAACCATTAACCGAAGCTATGATGAATACCTTTATTGCTTCTGATGAGTTTGACTCATCTTGGCCTGGCTTAACTGGGTATTGGACTAATGATAATCCTACAAATTTACCTAGTTGGATGAGCTTTATACCTGGTGGATTTGGTAAGGTAGGTATATTAACTCCTAATCAAGGTAATCCATTTTATGAATTAGCATCTAATGAGTATTATAATGGTTACTATATATGTAAACGTGTAGAGTAAATAGCTATACATTTTAGAACATTTAGATAACTAATAATAAAAAGGTCTTACTCAATGGAGTAGGACCTTTTCGGGTTTTTGAAGTTGCTTAAATCACGAAGCTACGATCTGATCGCTACCCCCATCAATCGTCGTAGTCTCATGCCTAAACCTCGCTACAAAACAACTAACTTGGAAGCAGTATAATAAAACCTTAATCAACCGTGGTCCTATGACCTTCTGGATTGATGGTGAAATGCGTTTTCTCTATGCCATGATGCCATACTGGTCAAGCGAGCGGTTCCGCTTACCCCACCACGAGGAGGGGCTGCCTTCTGTGAGTAAGGACACCCTCGCGATTTAGCTGTAGGCTGTCATCTCATCTATCTCTTTGCTAAGACTGACAAAGTTACAGTATAAAGTTTGCAGTAAATTCCCCATTACTGGAACTGGAGAAAGAGCATTCTCTGCATCTTCAAGAGCTAGTGGTAAATGACTTCGTAAAGCTTTAATGGGAATAGGAAATACAACACCGTATTGAAAGCCAGCGAACAGATCAGGCGTCAGTAAAAGTCCATTGGGAAGGATGGCTCAAGTTACAAGCCATCCTTGATGGGTTACGAGTTGGTCATGTCTCTTAACTACGAAGCCTCGTGATCAAGAGTTAACCTATAAAGGGGGTGCTGAACTTTTATCTAGCGCAGTGAGTACAACTCGTTTCTCATAATGTCAATCGCTTCTTCGACAATATGGTTTTCGACAGTTAGCGGTGGCAGCAATCGGATTGCATTGCCGAATTGACCACAAGGCAACAAGATAAGCCCCTTGCTCCGGCATGCTTTGATTTTCAGCCCTAAACCACCTACTTCAGTAGGTGGTTATCATCCGTTTCGGCTTTGCCTGTAAAACTACTCATGCTAAATGCGTCTTTGATTTTTCCAGAAGTCAAAGAGGACAAATAACATGAG
>NZ_JATABI010000068.1:0-13854 GCF_036533795.1 Vibrio sp. M250220
ACGTTGCTATAACGACGCCGGATATATGTCGCAAGACCGTCGACCATCAATGTTAATCTCCGTTAAGGGTGCCTATGAAATAGCTTAAAGAAAAGACCGACATTAATTTCAATCAGGCCTTGCGAACAGCGAGGTGACCATATATGTCCTTTTTTGCTGCTTTGACTCTGGTTCGTTGGTTATCGATACCATTGCTGCTGGTGGTAAAGTGGATGCACCAACACCGCAACGTGTATTCTGGTGTACGTTTGAAGATTTGGTTGCTATCGCTCTGATGCTAGGTGGTGGGTTAGCGGCTGCTCAGGCAATGGCGGTGACAACCGGTCTACCATTTACGATTGTATTGCTTGTAGCAACGGTATCATTGATAAAAGGCTTGATGGATGAGCCTCGTCCATCATCGAAATCAATGAAGAAAGCGAAAGCTTAAACACGCTATATTGATATGAAAAACGGCATGCTTAGGCATGCCGTTTTTTTGATTGTTTGTTCCGTCAGTCCCACTTTAGTTGTGTCATCTCTGTACTCATTTACGAAATGTTTTGCACTGCGCTATAAATACATTAGACCTCAAACTATTTTCTTTCACCACATACATCTTATACCGCGATCAATATCACATCAATCAGGATTAATTGGTGGCTTATTTGATTTTACCCCCAGAATAATGCTCATAATATAAAGGAATTAATTAGAGCACGAAGGATATGTATCTACACATGATCACGTCAGCACCTTGGGTGATGTATCCAGAAATTGGAGAAGACCCAAGTCAAAAATGGATTTTTCGTGAACCACAAGCAACGGATGGTGATGACATTTACAGTTTGATCGCAGACTGTCCACCACTAGACATGAACTCTTCTTACTGCAACTTTCTCCAGACTACGCATTTCAGCAAAACCTGTATTTTGGTGGAACACAAAGGCAACGTAGCAGGCTTTATTTCTGGTTATCAAAAACCAAACGAGCCTGATGTTCTCTTTGTCTGGCAGGTTGCCGTCTCGCCTTGGGCACGTGGAAAAGGTTTAGCATTTACTATGCTTGAAAGCCTTCTAAAGCGAGATGAATTGGCGAAGATTAACGCCATCGAAACGACGATCACAGAAGAAAATGACGCGTCATGGGCATTGTTCAAAAAGCTTGATGCGCAAAATGGTAATTTTGGTGAAGTGACCACTTTTCTGGATGAAAAAGAGCACTTCAAAGGCAAGCATGATACAGAGTACCTGTATCGCATACCCCTCAAATAATCTTCACTCATTAGGAATCAAATAAACGGTCTCATCATGGATATTTTCAAAAAACAGGAATCCAACGTACGTTCATACTCGAATAGTTTTCCAGTCGTATTTCGTAAAGCAAAAGGGAGTTGGCTGGAAACAGAACAAGGCGAGCGATACCTAGATTTCCTTGCTGGAGCGGGATCTCTAAATTACGGTCACAATAACCCAGTCCTTAAACAGTCTCTGCTTGAGTACATCGAAATGGATGGCATAACTCATGGCTTGGATATGCATTCAGAGGCTAAGGCGTCATTTTTAGAAGCCTTGGATCGCTTTATTCTGAAACCACGATCATTCGATTATAAGGTTCAATTTACAGGCCCAACCGGAACAAACGCGGTTGAAGCGGCACTAAAACTGGCAAAGAAAGTAAAAGGTAGAAGGACAATCGTTGCATTTACCAACGGTTTTCACGGTTGTACTGCCGGGGCATTGGCCGCAACAGGTAACCAGCACCACCGTCAGGGGGCTGGGTCAACGTTGAATAATGTGACGCGTATTCCTTTTGAAGGTTATGCAGGAGTCGATGGCCTCGCATTGTTTGAAACCATGCTCAATGATAATTCTGCTGGTATGGACAAACCTGCGGCGGTGTTAATTGAAACCGTGCAGGGGGAAGGGGGCTTAAACGTTGCGTCCAACGAATGGCTGCAGCGATTGGCTAAAATTTGTAAGGAAAATGATATTCTGCTCATTGTCGATGACATCCAAGCAGGTTGTGGTCGAACTGGAACTTTCTTCAGCTTCGAGCCATCTGGCATTAAACCAGACATCGTTACCTTGTCAAAATCGATTAGTGGTTATGGTCTGCCAATGGCCATTGTTTTATTAAAGCCAGAACTCGACCAATGGAAGCCAGGCGAACATAACGGCACATTCCGTGGCAATAACCACGCATTTGTAACGGCGACGAAAGCACTTGAGACGTATTGGTCAAATCGTGATTTTGAAATTCATATTAAACGATGCTCAGAACAGATCGATAAAGTCATTCAACGCAGCATAAAACGTTTCCCGGAAATGTTTGTTCAACGTAAAGGACGCGGCATGATGATCGGTGTTGAATGTCAAAATGGTCAACTTTCTGGAGACATTGCAAAAGCCTGTTTTGACAACGGTATGGTCATCGAGACAGCCGGTCCTAATGACGAAGTGGTCAAATTCTTCTGCCCATTGACGATTAGCGAGTCAGAGTTAACTCAAGGTTTAGATATTTTTGCAGGTGCGGTAGAAACCATTGCAGCGAAACACTTCAAACAAGCATCGTAACAAGGAAAGAACAATGATCGTTAGAACACTCGACGAGTGTCGCAATAGTGAAAGACGCGTGGTATCGGACAACTGGGAAAGTGTTCGCATGTTATTAAAAGATGACGATATGGGCTTTTCGTTCCATATCACCACAATTTATCAAGATACAGAGACCCACATTCATTATCAAAACCATTTAGAGTCGGTATTTTGCATGAGTGGGGAAGGAGAGATTGAAGTGATCGGTGGGAAGACTTACCCGATCAAACCAGGCACGCTTTACATTCTTGATAAGCACGACGAACATTATCTTCGCGCGTACAAAAACAAAGAAATGGTGATGGCTTGTGTATTCAATCCGCCGATCACCGGCGCTGAAGTTCACGACGAAAATGGGGTTTACCCATTGGTCGATTAATTTTCCTCAATTGGGGTGAGTCTTCACCCCATTTCCCCTCTTTAAAATGATCAATCATTAAGGCCCTCTCATGACTTTTACCGTAGAAAAAATCGGCGGAACATCAATGACAGCGTTTGATGCTGTGCTTGATAACATTCTTTTACGTCCTCAAAATCCATATAACCGCATCTTTGTCGTATCCGCCTACAGTGGTATGACGGACGCGCTGCTTGAATGTAAGAAAACCAGCAAACCGGGGGTGTATCAGCTTATCGCTAAGCGTGATGATTCGTGGCAAGACGCGTTAGCCTGTGTTGAAAGCCGAATGTTGCTGACCAACGAGCATATCTTTGCCGACCCAATGAATCGAATGCGTGCGGACAAGTTCATTCGCTCTCGCATTGCGGAAGCGAAAAACTGCATTTCCAATATTCTTGAGACGTGCCAGTATGGACAATTCTCATTGCGTCATTATCTCCCTCAAATTCGAGAATTTCTCTCTTCAATTGGAGAAGCTCATAGCGCCTACAATACGACACTGAAACTTAAAAATATGGATATTAATGCTAAGTTTGTCGATTTATCAGGGTGGGATAATCAAGAACCAAGAAGCCTCGATCAATCGATCAGTGATGCTTTAACCGATATTGATGTTAGTAGAGAGCTGCCCATCGTTACTGGCTACGCGTACTGCAAAGAGGGTTTAATGCACACTTACGATCGTGGCTATAGTGAAATGACTTTTAGTCGTATTGCGGCGAAAACCAAAGCGGATTTGGCGATTATTCACAAAGAGTACCACTTAAGTTCTGCTGATCCGAGGGTGGTAGGCCCTGAAAACGTTCACCCTATAGGTTCGACAAATTACGATGTCGCAGACCAATTGGCTAACTTGGGCATGGAAGCGATTCATCCCAATGCGGCAGCGGGTTTACGCGAAAGTGGTATTGAACTCCAAATCAAGAACACTTTTGAGCCAGAGCATAAAGGGACACTCATTTCTTCTGATTACCGTCCTGACACTGATCGGATTGAAATCATTGCAGGTAAACAGAAAGTTTTTGCGTTGCACCTGTTTGATCAAGCGATCGTTGGTAAAGTGGATAATGTAAGTTATGAGCTAATGGAGATTATTTCTGATGCTCGTGTAAGTTTGATCGGTAAAGAGATGAACGCTAACTCCATAACTTACTATCTTGGCGGTAGCACAGAAAGCCTGAATAAAGTGTTGTATAAAGCTGAAAAGCGTTATCCAAAGGCATCGATTACAGGGCGAATGGTGGCATTGATTTCTGTAATCGGCTCGCAAATTGATACGAATAAAACCTTAGCCAAAGGTGTATTGTCACTAATGAACAGTGATGTTACCCCCATTGCGCTTCACTCATCCATGAGAAACGTAAACGTGCAGTTTGTGGTGAGTGATAGCGAATACCAACAAGCGATTGTTGCCCTACATGACGAGTTTTTTGAGAAAACGCCACAAGTCACTACATCATCTAACGTGGCGTAATAAACATTAATCTTTAATGGTTTATATGTAGTGATAAGTATTCAGTTAATGCTAAAGTTGGTTCATTAACAGCGAATAAAGGGTCATGACTCCTCGCCGTCCTCGTTCAACTACTATAAGACAATGTGATCGAATACGTCATACAGGGGATTATGGTAGTGATTTTTATTGTTTGCTTTGTAAGTTTGCACTTTGATCGAAAGTGGACGCATTTTTTAAGAGGTTTAGCTGTATTAGTTCCGACTAGATCTGACACTTCAATTTGAAAAGAAGAGAGTTACCCACTTTGATTAAAGGTGCTGAATCCGTAATCAAAGACAATAAGAGGTAACTCTCATGCTTCATACTAGCAACCCAATCATCAAACACAAAGCTGGTCTACTCAATCTTGCAGAAGAACTCGGCAATGTATCAAAAGCCTGCAAGGTCATGGGTGTATCAAGAGACACTTTCTATCGTTATCAAGAGTTAGTTGAAACTGGTGGCATTGATGCTCTGATTAATCAAAGCAGAAGAACACCAAACTTGAAGAACCGAGTTGATGGCGAAACTGAACAAGCAGTTCTCAAGTATGCCATCGACTTCCCTGCACATGGTCAAGTCAGAACAAGCAATGAACTGCGTAAACTTGGTGTGTTTATCTCTCCTAGTGGCGTTCGTTCAATCTGGCTTCGTAATGACTTAGAAAACTTCAAAAAACGCCTTATTGCCTTAGAAAGACAGGTCGCTGAAAACGGTATCATTCTAACGGACGAGCAAGTTGCAGCCCTTGAGCGCAAGAAACATGATGACGAGGCTTGTGGTGAGATAGAAACCGCGCACCCAGGCTATCTCGGCTCTCAAGACACGTTTTATGTTGGTAACCTTAAAGGTGTTGGACGCATCTATCAGCAGACGTTCGTTGATACCTACAGCAAAGTCGCCTTCGCTAAGCTCTACACGACAAAAACACCAATCACTGCAGCGGACACATGTTGAATGACAAGGTTCTACCGTTATTCGAGGCTCATGAGCTGCGAATCCTGACTGACCGTGGTACTGAATACTGTGGCCGTGTTGAACAGCACGATTACCAACTCTACCTTACCATCAATGATATCGACCACACGAAAACTAAAGCGATGTCGCCACAGACAAATGGTATCTGCGAACGCTTCCACAAGACCATATTGAATGAGTTCAACCAAGTAACATTCAGAAAGAAACTGTATGGTTCAATGGAAGAGTTACAGAAAGAGCTGGACGAATGGATGGACTACTACAACAATCATCGTACTCATCAAGGAAAAATGTGCTGCGGCCGAACGCCAATAGAGTGTAAACCTCCCCTAATTAGTTGCGCCCATAATTCGAGGTGTCGGCTTGTTCATTCTTTATTAAATATTCCCATGGCGTCAGATCGTTGAGGGCATCATTGGACGTCGCTTCTCAGGCCTTTTGCTTTTGTGATTAATCAAAACTCAACGAATTCAGAAACCTTTGGCTTTCTTAATGACATCATAAGCATTCTGGATCTCTTGTGCCTTCTCTTTAGCAACATTCATCATCTCAGGTGGTAGACCTTTTGCCATCAACTTATCCGGATGGTGTTCGTTCATCAGTTTACGATAAGCACGTTTCACACTCTTAGCATCTGCGCTGCTATCAACGCCCAAAAGTTTATACGCGTCACTCAACTGGTCTGCTGTTGAAGCCTGCTGCCAACTACCGCCTGACTGATTAGAATAGCTGCCACCGGATTGGCCGCCAAAACCGCCTTGCTGAAAGCGGAATGCCGCCTCTTGCATACGTAATCGTTGTTCTAGCTGATCAGACGAAAAACCAAGGCCACGGGCTATCTTATGTAAGACGTTACGCTCACTAGGGTGAACATCTCCATCGGCAAATGCAGCTGAGATCTGCAGTTCGAGAAAGAACTGCATTAGATCGAAACGACCACCAGCAGAGATCCGCACGCGTTCTAAAACGGTCTCCAGTGGGAAGTCACTCTCTTTGCCTTCTCGAAATGCATCTTGGGCAGCTTTGCGCTGTGAACCATGCAGATTCATGCGATCCATCATGGTTGTAGCAAGTTGAATCTCTTCGCGCGTAACTTGCCCTTTTGCTTTGGCAACATGCCCCATCACCGCAAATGCCGCTTTAAAAAACTCTTCTTGCCGTTCGGCTTGACTCGGGCCACTGCCAAAACCGCTATTAAAGCCCGCCATACGTAAACGTCGTGCTTTATCGAATTGGTGCCCTAAAAATAAACCAAATACAGCACCAAAGGCTCCCCCAAATAGGAAACCGAAAAATGTGCCGAGAATTTTGCCGAAAATATGCATTATGTGCTCTCAATCTCTGAATTTTTTCTTCACGAAGCGGTCTGATAGTGCCGTAAGCTGTAAATTACTTTATTATAAGGACCGTTTTATTCTACATTCGGTCACCTATTCACCGGATATATCAAGTTCAACAGGATAGTAAAACTCGATGTTACGTTTTCCACGCACCTTGTTAGCCGCTTCAATCAGTGCTGCTTTTGTAGTGCCTCAGACTCAAGCAGAAACTATGTTAGACGATAGTGTGCAGGAACTGCCCGCTATAGATCAATGTTTGATCCACGAACCTGAGCCAAATAACCCAAATCAACAGCCGGTCAATGTTGAAGCCGATAGTTTAGAAGCCATAAATGGTGATAAAGCAACCTATCGGGGTAATGTTGTCGTTGTTCAAGGCAAAAAGCGCATGCAGGCTGACAACGTGACTTTGCACCAGAAAGAAAACATCGTCGTCGCTGAAGGTAATGTGACTTTCAGCGATGGTGAAGTCAAAACTATTTCTGATAAAGCGACCAACAACCTCAACACTGATTACGTCACTTTAGAAAATACCAACTATCAGTTCTTATGTGAGCCTGGCCGAGGTGAAGCCGTCTATGTAGCGAAGACTGGCAAAGCTGTCTATGAAATCGAAGACGGCACCATCACTTCATGTCCAGAAGGTGATAGTTCGTGGCGCATGCGTGCTTCAAGCATTGATATTGACCAAGATGAAGAAGAAGCCACTTTCTACAATCCACGCTTCGAGATTGTCAACGTACCGGTATTTTATCTGCCATTTCTTACTGTACCTATTGGTGATACGCGTAAAACGGGTTTCCTCTATCCAACCGTTTCGTATGGTTCGAGTGATGGCTTTGAAATGGAAGTTCCAATCTATTGGAACTTAGCGCCAAACTACGATTTGGAAACCACGCTCAAGTATATGCAGGAACGTGGCACTCAGTTAAACAGTGAATTTCGTTTCTTGTCTGATTTTGGCTACAGCACGCTGAAATCTGAATACCTCCCAGATGATAAAAAGTATCCTGAGTACGGCGATCGCTGGGGCTTCCAGTTAGAGCACAGCGGTATTTACCAAGAGAACTGGAAGTTTACTGCTGACTACTCCAAAGTGAGTGATATCCGTTATTTCACCGATATCGATTCAAGCATAGGTAATAAAGAAGATGGTCAGCTTATCCAAGAAATGGAGGCCACTTACCGCTCTGATAACTGGGATGCGTCATTGTTAGCTCGAGACTTCCAAGTGCTAACAACTGGCAATAACTTGCCTTATCGCTTATTACCTCAATTACAGTTTAACTATTACGCACCAGAATTGATGCGCTATTTAGACTTTGATATGACCAGCCATATCTCTCGTTTTGATACCGATGCACAAGGTAAACCATCGGCGACTCGCGTTCACGTAGAACCTGGGTTGACGATGCCAATTGGTACGACTTGGGGAACTTGGACAACAGAAGCGAGACTTCTTGGTACCTACTATCAACAGGACTTGGATGGCGTTGACACGGCTTCGCAAAAAACAACTGACACTTCAGGGAATTCGATTGATAACCCTTATTACGGCCTTGAAGAGAATGTATCACGTGTGATTCCTGAGTTTCGCTCTCACGCAGCCGTTGTATTGGAGCGTGATACGGCAGTGTTTGACAATTACACCCAAACACTTGAACCGCAAATTCAATATGTGTACGTGCCTGAAAAAGATCAAAACAATATTGGTGACTACGACACAACTCTATTGCAAACCGACTACTATGGGCTATTCCGCAGCCGCAAATATAGCGGCGTAGACAAAATTGCGGAAGCAAACCAATTTAGTTATGGTGCTTCGACTCGCTTCTTTGATGACGGATATAAAGAAAGACTCAATATCTCATTTGGTCAAATTTTCTACATCGACAAAAACGTCAGAAAAAACACTGGTGAAACAGACAAACCAGATACTACATCTAAATCCAATTATTCCGCTTGGGCGGTTGAAGTCGACTTCAACTATGATGACTATTTGTTCTATCACGGTGGGGTTCAATACGATATTGACACAAGCGAAGTTCAGTTAGGTAACAGTACACTAGAATACCGTTTCAATGGCGGTTACCTCCAAAGCAACTATCGTTATGTATCCAAAAAGTATCTAGATTGTACAGTGGGTGAATGTGCTGATGAAGGTAAAGGAAATATCAATGTAAAAGATATAACCGTTGATGGCATATCTCAAGTAGGCTTACTCGCTGGATATCAGATTAATCGCAACTGGAATACCAGTGCACAATACTTCTATGACTTAACGACCGAAGAAGCGTTAGAGTGGCTAGCGCGCTTGAACTACACATCAGATTGTTGGTACATCGGCTTTACCTACAGCAAGCAGCTGCAAAGTTGGGATCCTAGCTTCTCAAGTTACCCCAATGCTAACCCAACCTACGAAAACAACTTTAGTCTGAACTTCGGCATCATAGGCTTTGGGACTAAGATTGGTGCAGGTTCTGGTTTAGCGGGTCTAGACAGTGCTGGTAACTCTCTAGGTTACGGTCGCCCATTTTTCTTAAACAACTAATTCGAGAGCCTGCTGTCTAACCCCGCAGGCTCGATATATTTTATAGGTTCTTGAATGAAATTTTGGAAACACGCGTTATTGGCTATGTTTGCAAGCAGTACAGTAAATACTGTTTATGCACAGCCCGTTGCACTAGATAACATCGCTGTCATTGTGAATAGCGGTGTTGTGCTACAAAGTGACATTGAAACATCACTAAAAACGCTAAAGGCAAATGCAAAAAAAAGCGGTCAGGCTTTACCCTCTGAGCAGATACTAAGAAAGCAAGTCACTGAAAAACTGATTGTCGACACCATTCAGCAGCAAGAAGCGCAACGTATCGGTGTGCGTATTGATGATAGCCGCTTGAATGAAGCAATCGCAGAAATTGCCAAAAATAATCAGCAAACAATCGAACAACTTAGTGTCTCTATTGCAGAAGAAGGTCTGAGTTATGCTGAGTTTCGTGAACAAATCCGCAAAGAAATCGCCGCAAGTGAAGCGCGTAATGCTCTTGTCCGCCGCCGCATTAACATTTTACCCGCAGAAGTGGATAACCTAGCCAATATCTTGGCCAAAGAAACGAATGCAACGGTTCAATACAAAATTGGGCATATCCAACTGCGCGTTAATGATGGTGACGATAAAGCCGCCATCGAGAAGCAAGCCAAGCAGTTAGCGGAGCAACTGAAAAACGGGGCCGACTTTAGCACCATGGCTTACACCTACTCTAAAGGCCCTAAAGCACTACAGGGTGGTGACTGGGGGTGGATGCGTAAAGAAGAGATGCCGACTATTTTTGCTGACCAAATCAATTTACAGAATAAAGGCAGTATTATCGGCCCCTTCCGTAGCGGCGTTGGCTTCCATATCCTCAAAATTGAAGACATCAAAGGCTTAGAAACGGTCGCTGTGACTGAAGTTAATGCGCGCCATATTCTGATTAAGCCAACGGTCATCTTAAGCGATGAAGGCGTCCAGAAAGAGCTAAAAGAGATCACTCAACGTATTACTTCAGGTAAAGCGACATTTGGTGAAATGGCACAGCAATATAGCCAAGATCCAGGTTCAGCCGCCCAAGATGGTGAACTAGGCTATCAAACTTCAGAACTCTATGTACCTGAGTTCAAACATCAAATTGATACTCTACCTGTTGGTCAAATCAGCCAACCCTTTAAAACGGTTCACGGGTGGCACATTGTAGAAGTCCTTGATCGTCGCGAAGTAGATCGCACGGATTCAGCATTAAAGAACAAAGCTTACCGCATCTTGTTTAACCGTAAGTTCAACGAAGAAGCGAGCACTTGGCTTCAGGAAATGCGCGCCAGTGCCTACGTTGAAATCATTAAAGATGAGACTCAAGATGAGCGTTAAACGCATCATAGTTACCGCTGGTGAACCTGCGGGTATCGGCCCTGATTTGGTATTGGCTCAGTCGAAAGAGAGTTGGGCTCACCAAATCGTGGTTTGCGCAGACAAATTTATGCTGGCAGAACGAGCTAAGCAGTTGAATATTGATGTCGAGCTGATTGACTACCAGTCTGAATCGCCGATTATCCCTCAGCAAGCAGGCTCATTGGTGGTTGACCACATACCTTTAACCAACCCAGCCGTTGCGGGGAAGTTGGATGAAGCCAATGGCCACTACGTGTTAAAAACACTAGAAAGAGCCGCTTTAGGCTGTATGAATGGTGAATTTGATGCTATTGTCACCGGCCCTGTGCATAAGGGGGTCATTAACCGCGCAGGCGTCGCCTTTAGTGGTCATACTGAATTCTTTGCTGAGAAGTCAAACACACCACTAGTCGTGATGATGCTTGCAACGGAAGGTTTACGTGTCGCTTTGGTGACAACGCATATCCCACTGGCTTATGTATCTAAAGCGGTGACAGAGGAAAGGCTAGAACTCATCATAGATATTCTGAACAAGGATCTCGTTGAGAAATTTGCAATAACGTCACCTAAAATCTATGTGTGTGGACTTAATCCACATGCAGGAGAAGATGGCTGCCTCGGAAGAGAGGAAATAGAAACCATCACTCCCACATTAGAAAGACTGCGTCAGACGAAAGGAATCAACCTAATTGGTCCTTTACCTGCCGATACTATCTTCAATGAGAAATATCTTGAAGATGCTGATGCCGTACTTGGGATGTACCATGATCAGGTACTTCCTGTATTAAAATACAAAGGCTTTGGCCGCTCAGTGAATATCACTTTAGGCCTGCCATTTATTAGGACCTCCGTTGATCACGGCACCGCTCTTGACCTAGCAGGGACAGGCAATGCGGATACAGGAAGCTTCCGAACGGCTTTAGCTCATGCAATAGAGCTAGTCGATAAGAAATCGAATTAACTTGAGAATACTATGAGAAACGATGTCCACTTAGGGCACAAAGCAAGAAAACGCTTTGGTCAAAACTTCCTTAACGATCCATACATCATTGATGGAATAGTCTCTGCGATCAACCCAAAACCTGGTCAGAACCTAGTAGAAATCGGCCCAGGTCTTGGTGCTATCACTGAACCTGTTGGTAAAGAAGTAGACAAGTTTACGGTTATCGAGCTTGACCGCGATCTTGCTGAACGTCTGCGCAATCACCCTGACTTGGGCGACAAACTGACGATTCACGAAGGCGATGCGATGCGCTTTGATTTTGCGCAGTTAGTGAAGCCAAACAACAAGTTACGTATTTTTGGTAACCTGCCATACAACATCTCAACTCCGCTGATGTTCCATCTTTTTGAATTCCATAAAGACATCCAAGACATGCACTTTATGCTTCAAAAAGAGGTGGTAAACCGCCTAGCCGCAGGCCCTGGCACGAAAGCTTACGGTCGTCTTACCGTCATGGCACAGTATTTCTGTAAAGTCGTACCAGTACTCGAAGTACCCCCTACGGCGTTTGTTCCACCACCTAAAGTCGATTCAGCGGTAGTTCGTTTGGTGCCTTATGAAAACCTTCCTCACCCAGCAAGCAGTCTAAAATGGTTGGATCGCGTTTGCCGTGAAGGCTTCAATCAGCGCCGTAAAACCGTGCGTAACTGCTATAAAGGCTTATTAAGCGCTGAGGAACTAGAGCAACTAGGCATTAACCCAGGAATGCGCCCCGAGAACCTAACGCTAGAACAATTCGTTGGAATGGCAAACTGGTTAGATGCTAACCACAAATAATTTCAGCTAATATAAAAAGGTGGTAGACCGATGGTTTATCACCTTTTTGACTTTACATAGGAGTTCACATGGAAGCTACCCCGTGTATAAAAGTCCAAGTTCATACCAAATACATTGCCGACCAATCCCATCCGGATGCAAAACGTTACGTTTTTGCTTATATCATCACCATCAAAAATCTCAGTCAGCAATCAGTACAACTCATCGCTAGACGCTGGCTAATTACCGACGCTAATGGTAAACAGATGACCGTAGAAGGTGAAGGTGTTGTAGGTCAACAACCCGTCATCGCGGCCAATGATGAATACACCTATAATAGTGGCACCGTTATCGAGACCCCTGTTGGTGTAATGCAAGGCCAATACATTATGCACGATGCCACTGGACAAGAATTCGTTACCGAAATCGAACCTTTCAGACTCGCTATCCCAAATATTTTAAATTAGGACATCACTGTGGCGACATACATTGTCGGCGATCTTCAAGGTTGCTTAGACGAACTCTTACTGTTACTTGATAAAGTCAAATTTGATCGCAAGCATGACTCACTCTGGCTTGCGGGCGATCTTGTCGCCCGAGGTCCAAAGTCACTTGAGGTATTGCGTTTTGTTCGCTCGCTAGGCCCCTGTGCTAAGGTGGTACTAGGAAATCACGACCTCCATCTCCTTGCCGTTTCACTTGGGCTATTCAAAGTCAAAAAGAAAGACAAAACCGCAGCGATCTTTGCCGCGGAAGATAAACATGAGTTGCTCAATTGGCTACGCCATCAACCTCTCTTTGCGGAACATGATGAATTTGTCATGTGCCACGCAGGAATATCTCCCCAGTGGACATTAGATCAAGCGCGTGTCGCTGCCAGAGAAGTGGAAGCCATCCTACACAGTGACGAGTGGCCTTGGTTAATAGAGAATATGTACGCTAACCAACCTGATCTCTGGTCCAATACACTACAAGGCATTGAGCGTTACCGCTATATCATCAACGCATTCACCCGCATGCGCTTTTGCGATGCGCAAGGAAGATTAGACATGGAGTGCAAACTCCCGCCCAAAGACGTCAAGAATCACAGTCTGGTGCCTTGGTTTAAACTGCAACAAAGAATCAAGTTAGATAAAACGGTACTGTTTGGTCACTGGGCAGCATTAGAAGGCTACGAAGGTAAAGAGGTGATAGGCTTGGATACTGGCTGTGTCTGGGGTGGGAAACTGACCATGTTACGCTGGGAAGATAAGCGTTTCTTTACGCAAGAAGCGTTAGCGAGTAGCGAGTAGCGAGTAGCGAGTAGCGAGTAGCGAGTAGCGAGTAGCGAGTAGCGAGTAGCGAGTAGCGAGTAGCGAGTAGCGAGTAGCGAGTAGCGAGT
>NZ_JATABI010000069.1:0-13502 GCF_036533795.1 Vibrio sp. M250220
GACTTCTAGGTCAAAAGCTGTGTTCATATCCATTGCCACAACTTCGATATTTTGAGCGTATTCTCCAAGAGTTTCAAAGAAGGGACGTATGTCCTTGCGTGCTCTACCTAGACCAATCCAGAGCACTTGGTGCGTTTGTGCATCTGCGATAACCGTGGCATAACGATGCCCCTTGAATATGGCAAATTCGTCCATGACGATTTGACGCAACTGACTCCATGGAACATCAGGAACCACACGCTTTAAGCGTTGCTTATCCACCTCTTTAATGGTGTGCCAGTGCACTCCAGTAAGCTCAGAAATATGCTTGATAGGTAAAAGTGGTAGTAGCTTTTCAATGTATTCAATCAGCCGGTTAGTGAGGCGAGAGTATGGCTTAACCCAAGAGATGGCTTCGGTTTTAATGCCACAGCTAGAGCATTTGATACGTCGAGTCTGGACGAGTAACTCGACAGGTGTGCCAAGGATCATCGCTTCTTTAAGCGTTCGCCATTGAGTATCGTGGATAGACTCAGAGGCTCTACCGCAAGGGCAGCATGCAACTGAGTCAGGAATTAGGGTGATAGATATTAATGAGTCAGTTTTATGAGACTTTACGATCTGAAAGCCCTCCCAGAATGACGATAGGAAAGTATTATTCGGCATGAAAACGGTAGTTTGTGTAGGTTTTGTTTGGCTATAAAACTCTATCACTTTCTACCGTTTTTGTTTTGAGTTCCCACTTATCCGCGATGAACCTAGGCAACTTGGCATCCAATAGGCGCTCAATCGCGTGAAGTAAGTACTCTTCATCACGGCTCATTAACGAAACAGCGAAACCTTCCTTTCCTGCACGGCCCGTACGACCGATTCGGTGAACGTAATCTTCGGCTTTGTATGGCATATCAAAGTTAACCACTTGCTCAAGCTCATGAATATCGAGCCCCCTTGCCGCCACGTCAGTCGCAATCAGAGCACGAATTTGACCTGATTTAAAATCATCAAGTGCTTTTTGCCTCGCGCCTTGACTCTTGTCACCATTAATTGAAGCCGCTTTGATTCCATCGAGCTTAAGCTCTTTCGCTAAAGCATCACTACCCTGTTTTGTCTTAGTAAA
Source organism: Vibrio sp. M250220 (assembly GCF_036533795.1). Classification (NCBI taxonomy): domain Bacteria; kingdom Pseudomonadati; phylum Pseudomonadota; class Gammaproteobacteria; order Vibrionales; family Vibrionaceae; genus Vibrio; species Vibrio sp. M250220. Next base: position 1,097 of record NZ_JATABI010000069.1, read on the forward strand.
AACCAAAACTTGCTGCCAATTTCTAGAGCCTATCAAATACGCTAGAAGCTCTGCTTTACGCTTCTTATCGACTGGATAAACCATCTGTTTAACCGTCTCTGCGGTACTGTTTGATGGAGAGACCTGTACTTCTACAGGTTCATTAAGCATTAGATAGGCGGTGGTTTTAATTCTCTGATCAAAAGTCGCAGAGAAGAACAGAGTCTGTCGATTTGCATTGCAGCGTTGAAGAATACGCTTAATATCAGGCATAAACCCCATGTCCAGCATTCGATCCGCTTCATCGAGGACTAAATATTCTGTCTTATTGAGGTTAATATTTTTGCAGTACATGTGGTCGATAAGGCGACCAGGTGTTGCGATCAGAATGTCACATCCTTGCATAAGATTTCTGGTTTGGACATTCATACTTGTGCCTCCATAGACAGCGACCACTTTGATATCTGTCTTGGATGCATACTGAGTAAGATTGTCGAACACCTGTTGAGCAAGTTCGCGCGTAGGAACCAGAACCAATGCGCGAACATCGTTGCTCTGCGGATCACGCTTGGTATTCGAATCAATTAATCTTTGCAGTATAGGCAGACCAAATGCAGCGGTTTTGCCCGTGCCAGTTTGAGCACCCGCTAAGACGTCTTTTCCTTCAATAACATGAGGAATAGCCTGAATTTGTATTTCTGTAGGTTGTTCAAAGCCTAGTGTATCTAGCGTAGATAAAAGCGTAGAGCCCAATCCAAGAGCTTCAAATTGTATCGACATGCGGGTTACCTATAATTGCAAGGCGGACGATTCTATCAGAAACTTTTGCTGGCAGTTAGTATCTGTGGATAGAGCTGAGCAAATAACTCATCCAGTTGATGATAATTCTGTCGTAGATAGGGAATGCACTCCACCAGCGTGACCATTCTTGGTGAACGATGTGACATTCGCTGTAATGCGAACTCGATATTTTCGATGTGCTGATAGGACTGTAACCAACGCCCCTCACTCATAGCATGTGTGACGGTGACAAACCGATCCGGAACAACATCTCGCATCTCTTCACTCATGACTTGCATCAGCGAGTGAGTGCAGAATCGTCGCCCGATTACGTTGATACCCTTATGAAAGCACAAAGCCAGCGCGATTGCACTGGCTCTTTCGGGTTGCTACCTAAGTAGACTTATCGTCACTGAAGAATCGTTATTTGAAAATCTCTTCGGCGAGCTCTTCAATTGACTGCTCGTAGTCCGAGAGTTCAAAGCCAATTTCCATGGCATCTAACAGCTCAAGGCATTCTTCATTGATTGTTTGGTCACTCATTCTGACCTCCTTTATAAAAACACTTATCAAGACCTACGTTTTTCAAGTCTCAGCCTGAATATACGGGTTCTCGGTTCCTTTTTAAACCACTTATATGACAGTTTTTTGAAAGGCGAAAGTAAATTCTGACTATGATTTGCTCTTTATCCCAACGCAATCGATTACCCCGACAACCACCCCATGCATGTAAACATAGCATTACACTGATGGTAATTTATTTGTACAAAACACTTGTCTTTATCAAAGATCTTTTTCAAAATGGTCACATTGTCAGTCTTAATGACTAGATATTACACAACAGTTAGTCATAACCTCTTCTAAAGTCAGGTAAACGTAAAGAAATATATACAATGAACAAATCAAAGGTATTGGGTAGTACTTTGATCATTGCTGGAACCACCATTGGTGCTGGTATGCTTGCGCTACCACTCGCTTCTGCGGGTATAGGCTTCACCACTTCACTTATCATTATGATCGCTCTATGGGCATTAATGGCGTATACCGCTTTGCTGATGATTGAAGTACATCAACATGCAGACCAAGATGCGACCTTACACACCCTGGCCAATCAATTTCTAGGCATCAAGGGGAAATGGGTAGCAAGCTTTGCGATGATGTTTCTATTCTATGCACTTTGCGCAGCTTACATTGCTGGTGGTGGCGCACAGTTTGCGGAGCGTATTGCGACTTTCTCTGGTGTTGAAATTTCACCAACAACATCGACTGTGTTGTTTACCCTATTAGTCGCCGCAGTGGTAACGATTGGCACTGCGACAGTGGATAAAGTTAACCGAGTACTATTTTCAATTAAGATCATTGCGATGGTAATGGTGCTTACTTTCTTAGCACCGAATGTCACTGAATCTTATTTACTAAGTATGCCTGTAGAACAAGGTCTAGTGATCGCTGCTATTCCGGTGATTTTCACTTCTTTTGGTTTCCACGGCAGCATCCCTGCGATTGTTAACTACTTAGATGGCCATACGCCTTCACTGCGCAAAGCCATTTTGATCGGTTCTGCGATTCCGTTGGTGATCTACGTTTTCTGGCAAGTCGTCACACTGGGCGTCGTCAATCAGTCTCAACTACTCGAAAATCAGGGACTGAGTTCACTTATCTCGACACTGGCCACCACTGTTCATCGCTCTAATCTGGCTCAAACTATCGGTATCTTCGCTGATTTGGCACTGCTGACTTCATTTCTTGGGGTGAGTCTCGGGTTGTTCGAATTCCTAGGCGACAAGATCAATAAAAGTGGTAACGGTGGTTCACGCGTATTGGTCGGATTGGTGACATTTCTACCACCAATGGGCTTCGCCTTGTTCTACCCTCAGGGCTTTATTGCTGCGCTAGGGTATGCCGCCATTGCACTGGTTGTACTGGCCATCTTTTTGCCCATTTTGATGGTCAAAAAAGCTCGTCAACAGACCTCGACACAAAGCTATCAAGTACTTGGTGGTAATGTAGGCCTAATCGTAACCAGTTGTGTTGGGGTGGTTATCGTCACAGCTCAGGTACTGATCACCGCAGGTGTATTACCAAGCTTGGGTTAGTGGCAGATTCTAAGTAAAAACGGCGCGATAACTCGCGCCGTTTTTGATCCTTCCTTAGAACAAACCAATATAATTACTTAATTGTGTAATTTTCTCATTGATAGCCCGTTCTATTCTCAAGTAGTGATAACCATTTACGAGGTTAATATGAAAGTGAAGTTTAAGTTTATCCTCTCCGCTGTTGCATGTGTGGCCGTGCTCACCTCTTTTTTCGGCGCAGCAGATAGCAATATGTCTGGCACGAAAACTTTAAACGATTATGACGTAGCGACGTTGGCTGGAGGCTGTTTTTGGTGTACTGAATCCGATTTAGAAAAACTGCCTGGCGTTATCGATGCGATTTCTGGCTATGCTGGTGGTGATATTGAGAATCCAACTTACAAACAAGTTTCGTCCGGTAAGACTGGGCACCTTGAAGTCATCAGCATTAAATACGATCCTAAAACGGTCACTTATGAGCAAGTTCTCGACCAGTTTTTTCGTCATATAGACCCAACGGATGATCAAGGCTCCTTTGTCGATAGAGGTCGCCACTATCGCCCTGCTGTTTTTTATCATACCCAAGAACAGAAGAAGATTGCCGAAAACTTTATCGCGCAAATTGATGCGTTAGGTATTTTCAAGAAACCATTGAAAACCGAGTTGATCGAATTCAAAGCGTTCTGGCCGGCTGAAGATTACCACCAAGATTATTACAAGCGTAATAAAATTCGCTACAACTACTACCGTTACGCATCTGGTCGCGATCAGTATTTAGATGAGATTTTTGGCGAAGATCGTCAGGACAATCCTGTAACGCTGCGCGCGCTTATTGACGATAAAATAAGTGCTGAAATTGTTAAACCATATGCCAAACCATCGCAGTCTGCGATTAAGAACAAGCTTACTGAGCTTCAGTACTACGTCACTCAACAAGAAGGGACAGAACGCGCATTCAGCAATGAATACTGGGATAACAAAGAGGCTGGGATTTATGTCGATATTGTTTCTAGAGAGCCTCTTTTCTCATCAACTGACAAGTATAAATCAGGCACAGGCTGGCCAAGTTTTACTAAGCCGATAAATCAAGGTTACATTGTCACAAAAACCGACTACCACCTTCTCTATCCCCGAACGGAAGTTCGCAGCCGATTTGCGGACTCCCATTTAGGGCACGTGTTTAAAGATGGTCCAGCGCCGACAGGCCTGCGCTACTGCATGAACTCCGCAGCAATGAGGTTTATTCCGTTAGCAGATTTGGAAAAAGAGGGGTACGGCGACTATCTCTACCTGTTCGACAGTTAAATCCATCCAAACGTCGTTAGCAAAAAAGCCAACCTGAACATAGGTTGGCTTTTAGCTCACTATTAGGGCTTACTTCATCACACGAGCTTTGAAACTGCGTCCTTTCATCTTGCCTGTCGTAAGCTGTTTTAACGCAGGTTTGACGATATCATGCTCCACCGCTAGGTATGAAACCATTGCTAGGATATTAATCTTGCCGATCTTTTTACCATCTAAGCCAGCTTGCTTAGTCAAGGCTCCCAAAATGTCTCCAGCGCGCACCTTTTGTTTCTTGCCGCCTAAAATCTGAATTGTTTGCATTTTAGGGTAAAACGGTCGCTCAATTGGTTTTTCCGGTAATTTAGCTGGTGAGATAACTAAGTCCATGTACTCTTCAATACGTGCGACTCGATAGTGTTCTTTCTCGCTGTAGAAGCTAAATGCAACGCCTTTTGAGCCAGCGCGCCCCGTTCGACCGATTCGATGGACATGAACTTCAGGATCACGGGAAAGCTCAAAGTTGAAAACCGCATCAAGGTTATCAACGTCTAGTCCACGTGCTGCCACATCGGTCGCAACCAAAATAGAGATACTTTTATTGGCAAACATGGTCAACGCTTGCTCACGCTCACGCTGTTCCATATCTCCATGCAATTCAACCACACTGAATCCACGATGTTTCAGTTCATCCGTTACGTTTTGCACTTCTTTCTTCGTGTTACAAAACACAACCGACGACTCTGGCTTATGCGTCAGTAATAGGGCTTCCAGTGCGTCATCACGCGCTTCAGTCGTGTCTAATTGATAGAAGCGTTGCTCAATGGTTGTCGTTGCATGTGTTGACTCAACTTTGACCATTTCCGGCTTAACCATGACTTTGGCAGCCAATGACTCAATGTTGTTAGGGAAAGTTGCGCTAAACAGCAAAGTCTGACGCTCGGCTGGCGCAGCGGCAATTATCGTATCAATCGCCTCTTCAAAACCCATCTCAAGCATGCGGTCAGCTTCATCCAGCACGAGTGTATTCAACTCATCAAGGCTAATGCGTCCCTTAGACATATGATCAAGTATTCGACCAGGCGTACCAACCAAGATATGCGCGCCGTGCTCAAGTGAACCGATCTGTGGCCCCATTGGTAGGCCGCCACATAAGGTAAGTACTTTAATGTTGTGAATACCACGCGCTAGGGTGCGGATCTCTTTCGCAACCTGATCAGCCAGTTCACGAGTCGGGCAAAGTACTAATGTTTGCACTCGAAAGCGTTTAACATTGAGGTTACTCAGCAAGCCCAATGAGAATGTTGCGGTTTTACCTGAACCTGTTTTGCCTTGACCAATCACGTCTTTACCGCTGAGTACGAGAGGTAAAGCTTGCTGTTGGATTGGCGTCATTTCTTTGTAGCCAAGGCTATCCAACGTTTCAAGCAATTCAGGCTTCAGTTCAAGGGTGTTAAATGAAGTTGTCACTGTTTTATCCTTTGAGGATTGGCTGGAAGGAGTGTTCTCCCAGCATTAAAAAATAAAAACCGCTTCGAAATGGAAGCGGTTTTGAATTCGTAAGTCCGACGCAGCTTGTCCTATCGAATTCCGTGCAGGAACTCATGGCGTGTCGCTGGATTTGACTTGAAAATGCCACCTAATGCCGTCGTTGTGGTTTCACTGGTTGCATCCATAACACCACGTGACTTAACACAGTAATGGGTTGCATCAATGGTTACTGCCACATCATCTGACTCTAGCAGGGTTTGCAATGCGACTAAGATCTGCTGTGTCATACGCTCTTGCACCTGAGGGCGCTGAGCGAAGAAACGGACGATGCGGTTAATCTTAGACAGGCCGATGATTTTTCCACGTGGAATATAAGCGACCGCCGCACGGCCATCAATTGTCACCAAGTGATGCTCACAGGTACTCGTCACTGTGATGTCTTTCACTCGAACCATTTCACTGACATTCATCTTGTTTTCGATGACAGTAATCTTGGGGAAATTTGAGTAATCTAAGCCAGAGAAAATCTCATCAACGTACATTTTGGCGATACGGTGCGGAGTCTCTTCTAAACTGTCATCAGTAAGGTCTAGCTCTAGTAGAGAGAGAATTTCACGCATATGGTGTTGAATCTTTTCTTTTTTCTCTTCTCGACTGAACGAGTTTGGCGCCATCGGCGTCTCTAATCCTCGTTGCTCTAGCGCATCTTTGACCAACTTTGCGGATTCGCTAAGACCTGACATTCCACTTCCTCTTATTTACCCCTTTAGGATGGCTGACAAGGATACTCGGATTTTTGAATAATTACACCCATATTTTATTGGAGGTCATTATTGCTCTATGGCTATCTATGATAGAGTGTTGACCATTAGACTAAAAATAATAGTAAATTAGGATTTTTGATATGGGCTGCTGCGATGCACCAGGCTTAATGCCGATCGAAGAGGCGATGGATAAAATGTTATCGCCAATTGAAGCTATCCAAACAACGTTACAACTTCCCTTAGCAGATGCAATCGGCTATGTGCTCGCTGAAGACATACTCTCCCCTATTTTTGTACCGCCATTTGATAACTCTGCAATGGATGGTTACGCCATTCGTATCGCGGATTTAACGAATCACAATGTCATGCCGATGGCTGGTAAGTCGTTCGCGGGTCAGCCGTTTGAAGGCGATTGGCCAATCGGTTCATGTGTTCGTATCATGACAGGTGCAAAAATTCCTGATGGCTGTGACGCGGTCATTATGCAAGAGAACACTCAAGTTACTGAGCAAGGTATTCTCTTTAATCAAACCGACGTAAAACCGCAAAACAATATTCGCCCAACTGGCGATGACATCAAGCAAGGTGATATTGTCCTAGCAAAAGGCGCTCGTTTGACTGCGCGTGATATTCCAATGATCGCAACTCTCGGCGTTAGCCAGGTTAGCGTGGTACGTAAACCGCGTGTGGCGTTTTTTTCCACTGGCGATGAGCTACGTCCTTTAGGTGAAACCTTATCCGAAGGTCAGATTTACGACAGTAACCGTTATGGTATTAAGCCTCTTATCGAAAACTTCGGTTGTGAAGCGATTGATCTCGGCATCATTCCAGACTGCCCAGAAACCCTCAAGGCAACGTTTGAACATGCGCAGACATTGGCTGACGTGGTTGTGACTTCCGGTGGTGTCAGCGTTGGTGAAGCAGATTACACCAAAGATATCTTACAAGAGTTAGGTCAAATCGGCTTTTGGAAGCTAGCAATCAAGCCGGGTAAGCCTTTTGCGTTTGGTAAGCTATCGACAGCTTGGTTCTGTGGCTTGCCGGGTAACCCTGTCTCTGCCGTGTTAACCATGTATGTTCTTGTTCAACCTCTACTAGCAAAATTGGCAGGACATACCGAATGGAAAGCACCAGAGTCAATCCCAGCAACAACACGCAGTGCTTTTAAGAAAGCGCCAGGGCGCACGGATTATCAACGTGGCATCTACTCTATTGAGAATGGTCAGTTTGTCGTAGAAACAACGGGCAACCAAAGTTCAGGTGCGTTCAGATCGATGAGTCTAGCCAACTGCTTCGTCGTGCTTGAACGAGAGCGTGGACGAGTCGAGATTGGCGAAACCGTCAACATCCAGCTATTTAACCCGACGCTTTACTAGAGGTGCCACTTGGAGATCTTATCTGATCAAGAAATGCTCCGCTACAACCGTCAAATCATTCTCAAGCAGTTTGACTTTGACGGTCAAGAAGCGCTCAAGCAGAGTTCTATTCTCGTTCTTGGCGCCGGAGGACTTGGCTGTGCTTCTACTCAATATCTCGCGACGGCGGGGGTTGGTACGTTAACGCTCATCGACGACGATGTGGTTGAACTTTCTAATCTACAGCGTCAGGTTCTTCACCACGATTCAGATATCGGGGTTAAAAAAGTGGATTCGGCCGCTCAATCACTGAGAGAGCTTAATCCCAATATTACGGTTAACACCTTCGATAAGCGTCTTTCTGATCAACAACTATCACAATTGATCGAACAGCATACTCTTGTTCTTGATGCATCGGACAACGTCGAAACACGCAACCAGTTAAACCGCCTTTGCTACGCAAATAAAACGCCCCTAGTCTCAGGTGCTGCGATCCGCATGGAGGGGCAAGTAAGCGTGTTTACTTACCAAGATGATCAACAACCTTGTTATCAATGTCTCAGCGCCTTGTTCGGTAATACAGCATTGAGTTGTGTTGAAGCTGGTGTCATGGCACCGGTTGTCGGCATTATAGGTGCGGTTCAGGCGATGGAGGCAATTAAGGTAATTTCTGGCTATGGCACGCCGAAAAAAGGCAAGATCTTGATGTTAGATGCATTGACGATGTCTTGGCGTGAAATGAATTTAATGAAGATGCCAAACTGTCCTGTGTGTCACTAGAAGTAAGGTAGTGGTAGAGTGCTGACGATGAATCATCCCAAAGGCTTTATCGCTACCTTGTTGCTTGGTGCGCTGGCACTCTATGTTTTGACGTGGCTAATGCAAGATCGTCCGTCGACGGAAGTCCGAGCGGTAGTTGACTCACAAACGGTCACCCAGTCACTGGATGGCAATCGTCGTTTTTTAAATGTTACCACTGAATCTCAGCAACAACTGTTGATTCAAGTTCCTGCAAATATTGACTGTCCCCGTCTATCTCAGGTAATTATTCAGCAGCAACAAACGTTGTTGTCAGATTCCATGTCGTATCAATTGATTCGCTGCACCGCAGCACAATAAAAAGGATTTTTGATGTCACCACTCGTAACCCCCCAATGGCTCGCACAACAGATGAGCGATAATCGCTTAGTTATCTTAGACACCAGTATTGATTTCCAGATCCCCGGAGAAGTTGAGAAGGATAAAACGAACTTAATCCCGTGCTCACGCCGTTTTGATTACGACGCGGTATTTTGCGATCCAGACACTAGTCTCCCGCACATGATGCCAACCGAAGAGCGTTTTAATCACTTAGCTCAGGATCTAGGTTTGAATAATGACTCTGTAATTGTTGTTTACGACAACAGTGGCACTTTTGCTTCGCCAAGAGCATGGTGGATGTTACGTGCGATGGGACATGAGCAAGTCTACATTCTCGATGGCGGTCTGACTGAATGGAAAGCGTGTGGATTTGATACGACGACACGTTATTTAGCTCCAACAGCGAAAGGTAACTTTTCTGGTAAGCTGAATCCGGATTACTTTGTCGACGCACAATATGTGGTTCAACAAATCGATAATGATGCGAGCCTAACCGTCGATGCTCGTTCCAAAGCACGCTTCGATAGTGAAGTAGCAGAGCCACGTCCAGGCTTACGCAGTGGTCATATCCCCAATTCAGTTTGTCAGCCTTTTGCACAGCTAATGGATCAACATAAGTTAAAGCCAGTCGAACAACTTAAACAGATTTTACAGCCGACGCTCTCAACAGATGCGGCTCAAACACTTTTTAGCTGTGGCTCTGGTGTCACCGCTTGCATTGTACTGCTTGCAGCCTATCTTTGTGGTTATCGTAATCTCGCCGTTTATGATGGCTCATGGACAGAATGGGGCGCAAACAGCGATTTGCCTATAGCCACAACTAGCAAATAACCGCTTATACATCCGTTTTGTTGAGATTATAAAAGGCAGCCTTAGCTGCCTTTTTGTTATTTCATTTGCTCATCAAGGTTTAGCACGGTGAGTGCATTGCTCACACTTGTGGCGATCACGTCAATCACTCCAGTTCGCAACGCTCCAAGTAGCGCAAGCGGTTTACTGTTTTCTGCTGCAATGGCGATAACCTGCGAAATCGGTCGAAACTCGTCAATGCTCAGCCCGATCACTCGATCACTCATCACGGTTGTGGCGGATTGACCATGTATATCAAAGAAATCGTAACCAGCAAAATCGCCAACCACCCCTTGTTGCATCCTTGATTGAACAACTTCCTCGGCAGTAAACCACCCAAGATCAACCATATAACTGTTTTCGCTCATGTCACCAATACCGACCAAGGCAACATCAGCTTTACGTGCCAAGTCTAAGGTTTGTTTGACAGTTGCGTTTTGCATAAAGGCGAGCTTCTGTTCTCGGTTCTCCGCGTAAGCTGGCGCATACAATGTTTCTGAGGTTCCGCCATAGCTTTTGGCAAATTGACGGCAGATGTGGTCGGCATTAAACATCCCCCCACGTGGATGGATACCACCAATACCACATACGAATTTAACGTCTCTTTGCGGAATAACGCCGACATGGTGCGCTACAGCGGAGACATTGCGTCCCTGCCCCACGGTCACAACAGAACCGTTTTGAATCGAGCTCGCCATATATTTCGAGACTAGACCCGCAACCTGCTGACGCTGTTGCTCTTCAACTGGTTGATCCAAGGCGATCAAAGCACGCTTAACACCAAATCGTTCGATAAGACGTTGTTCTATTTTAGCGCTAAAAACTGGGTGATATTTGACCGTGATCTCCACAATACCTTCGTCTCTGGCCTGCTTTAGCATCCGACCAACTTTGGCACGTGAGACAGAGAACTTCTTCGAAATCTCCTCTTGTGTCGCACCATCCTGATAGTAGGCCACTGAGATTTCAGTCAGTAGATCTGCGTTGTCATCCGAAATGTCATTCTGAGATTTGTTCATTGGTGTATTTTCCAAACCAAATAAATCGCACCTAACATGTGCTCACAGCCGTAGCATATGTCACAACCCGCCATTTTGGCAACATTTGCTCAGTGAAATTACAAATTCTCAGCGCGTTTTTTATCCTTCATACACTAGCTTGAACCCTTACTGCTTCTTGGCAAACGTTTAGTTATCCTGCCACCAGTCAGGTTTGAAAAAAATACTTGATGAACATCACTTAAAAGCTCATTCGGCAATTGACTTTCTATCTTTATAAGATAATTATGAACCCATCATTTACTCAGCGTTCGAGCAAATGTTCACAACAAATGTTCATACGTTGAAAATTATTTAGGTTAAGTAAGCTGAGTTGTCCTTAGCGGAAAAATCGACTATTACTTAACTCGCTTGCAATTGCATCCCCATATCATGTCGTGATCTGGGAGCCCAATGAAATAGGATGATCGAAATGAGCAACAAATTAGAGCAACTTCGTAAACTAACGACTGTAGTCGCTGATACTGGTGAAATTGATGCAATCAAAAAATACCAGCCAGAAGACGCAACGACTAACCCTTCTCTGATTCTTAAAGCCGCTCAAATCGAAGAGTACGCGCCTCTAATCGACGCTTCTATCGAATACGCAAAATCTCAAAGCTCTGATAAAGCACAGCAAGTACAAGATACGTGTGACATGCTAGCGGTAAACATCGGTAAAGAAATCCTTAAAACCATTCCAGGTCGTATCTCTACTGAAGTTGATGCACGTCTTTCTTACGACATGGAAGGCAGCGTAGCAAAAGCACGCCAGCTAGTTAAAATGTACAACGATGCAGGCATCACTAACGATCGCATCCTTATCAAGCTAGCGTCTACTTGGGAAGGCATCCGTGCCGCTGAAATCCTAGAAAAAGAAGGCATCAACTGTAACCTTACTCTTCTATTCTCTTTCGCTCAGGCTCGCGCATGTGCTGAAGCTGGCGTATTCCTAATCTCTCCATTCGTTGGTCGCATCATGGACTGGTACAAAGCGAAAGAAGGTCGTGACTTTGAAGCACAAGAAGACCCAGGCGTGTTGTCAGTATCTAAGATCTACAACTACTACAAAGAGTACGGCTACAGCACTGTCGTCATGGGCGCAAGCTTCCGTAACATCGGTGAGATCCTTGAGCTAGCTGGCTGTGACCGTCTGACTATCGCTCCTGCTCTTTTAGCAGAGCTTGAAGCAGCTGAAGGTGAAGTCGTTGAGAAGCTAGTTGATTCTAAAGGTTCAGCAGCGCGTCCAGCAGCAATGACTCACGCTGAGTTCCTATGGGAACACAACCAAGACCCAATGGCTGTTGAGAAGCTTGCAGAAGGTATCCGCAACTTCGCAGTAGACCAAGGCAAACTTGAAGCAATGATTGAAGCGAAGCTTTAATCACCAGAATTTCTAGAGGGGAACGTTTGCGTTCCCCTCTTATTATCCTTTCTTAAGAAACAATCTATTAATCGGTATTTATTATGGATCACTCTCTTCAATCAAGAAAGCATCTAGCAAATGCAATCCGCGCTCTAAGCATGGATGGTGTACAACAAGCTAACTCTGGCCACCCAGGCGCACCTATGGGTATGGCTGATATCGCTGAAGTTCTTTGGCGTTCACACCTAAATCACAACCCAGCTAACCCAGAATGGGCAGATCGCGACCG
>NZ_JATABI010000070.1:0-11406 GCF_036533795.1 Vibrio sp. M250220
TTGGTCGTTGCTCTCGCGAATAAGCTGGCGCGGATTATTTGGGCCGTCTTGGTAAAAGGAGCGCCTTACAATCCTCATTTGGCGTGTGCCTGATAAAGAGAACCATCTGTAAAAGAGCGGTAATACACTGATGTAAAACGGTTTGTCTTATTCAAAACCTGTTAAGGACAGCGGCTATTGAAAAGCCATGCGTGTGTAGAGGAGGATAAGACGTCAATTTGGAACTCATTAGGGCGCAGCAAACTCAACGTTGCTATAACGACGCCGGATATATGTCGCAAGACCGTCGACCATCAATGTTAATCTCCGTTAAGGAGGCTTATGAATTAGCTCAAAGAAAAGACCAATATTAATTTCAATCGGGCCTTGCGATCAGCGAGGTGACCATATATGTCCTTGTTACTTTCTAATCTCTGATATCAACTTGTTCGCAAAACCAATAACGTTAGAAGAAATTAGGGGCAAAGTTGGTGCATTTACCCCTGGACAAAGCTATAGGTATCTACCAGACAACATTCTACCTACTTCATACGAATCTGAAGGTTAAGCTTTATATAAAACTTCCCATTTTCAAAGTACGCATTACCAAAGCGATGGCGACTCAATGAAGGCGTATCTAGTTTAGTATTTTGAACAAGGTACTCTTTCATTATTTGATCTTTAATGACGTGATATAGCCCTAATTCCCCTGTTTCCCTAGTTAATATACTACCTTCACTTGAATAGTAACCATCCCAAGGCGTTATCGAGAACATACCGAGAAGAACGCTTTTTAGATAATCCATAACCCTGACTAGCTGTTGATGATCATCAAGTAAATCTGTCAGGTTAGAGCCTTGCCCTGAGTAATACTTAACTAACATCTCAGCTAAAATCTCTGGCATATTGCTATCAACCAGTCGAAGATTTCTTTCGTGAATCTCTTGTTCACAACGAACAAACTTTAGTTCACAGCCATTATTGAGGATATACTTAATACGATCTTTAGCTTTTGCTTTAGTCGCAATAGAGTTAATATCATCTAAGCTTCCATTATATCCTGAAATCTCAAAGATAAAGTTTGTTGCTGATGATGCATTTAGAAGAGTTGGTGCTCCACCCACTTCAGATTTAATTCCGAGTGCATTATTTAAGTACTGGGCACCAGAGAAGCGAAAGGATAGCTGGATATCTCCTTTAGAGCTTGACGAACCTTTAAAATTAGAGACCAGTAAGTTATTTAAGACTTCATCAGCAGATGGAATTGGGAACGCACTCCCGACACCCGCCTTTATCTCTTCTAAAAAGTGGGAAACTGTGTGATGGTTTATCAATCCGTTAACTGGAAGTGATTTGATTACCACCTTGTTTTGATCGATTATTTGAATTGTCGAATCTAAAATGTCATAGCTATGCTGAGTGTTATTATGCTTTACATTTAAAACAATTACAGATTCATCTAACTTTTGCTTTGAAGCATTCAAAAATGGAAGCTCAGGCGTAAGTAAAAGTTTTAAGAATGCGTATAACTCACTCCACTCACCACGGTTAAATCTACGTTCAGACATTTGTTTTTCCTTTGTATTTTCGTCTAGATAATCAGATACAGACTGACCAATATGCCTTACTACATCAACACAAACGCTGTTACCTAGTTGTTTCATTGCTTGGGTAATTGTTTTGGGCAATACGAATGAATCTGGAAAACCCATCATTCTTCGTCCTTCTTTGGGAGTTAACTGTTTTACTTCACCGTTAACCCTATAAGAGTCCCAGTTTCTTCGATCATCGATTGATGAACCTCGACCACCCACACGTAATGTAAAGCCGATTTTTCGCTCACACTCCCCTTCCCAAATATCTGACATTGTTGTTTCTAAAGGGATAGGTTTCGGGAAACAAAAAGGCGTAGTCGTATCTACTAAGTCTTTATTAAATCCTACAATATAGATCCTTGGACGGTGCTGTGGCTTACCGTAGCTAGAGGCTTTTAACACTTCAAAACTGATATCATAATTCAACTCAGTAAGATGCTCTTGAATTACTTTAAATGTGTTCCCGTTATCGTGGTTAACTAGGCCTCTAACGTTTTCCAAGATAAATGCTTTAGGCTTTTTAGCTTCTAATATGTCTACTATGGAAAAAAATAAGTTCCCTCGCTCTGAGTCTTTACCATCTTCAAAACCCTTTTTATGCCCAGCTTGAGAAAATGGCTGACAGGGAAAACCAGCGCACAAAATATCGTGATTTGGCACTTCATACGGGTTTAGACTCCGGATATCATCATTGAAAAAATTAGGGTCTATATCGTGATTAGCAGTGTAAGTTTCACGAGCGTGTTTATCAATTTCAGATGCAAATACAGCTTCCATACCTAATTGTGATAAAGCAAGATGAAAACCACCGATACCAGCAAAAAGGTCAATAAATGTTCTTTTACTACTGTCCAAGCGTACAAGTCTCATAGTTGTTATGGGTAAAATAAGGCAACTACCATACCACAATACACCACCAAATTAATCAAAATCACTTTAACTTTTAGAAGGGACACCCCAACCAAGAAAAATACTTTAAAATCAATACATAACAATCAAATCATCAAAGATAAAAGGTAAGCGTTCACCAGCAGTCCATTGACAAAAAGTGTGAGTTAACGCTTACAAAATGACAACTGCGAGAAAACAACAGATATGCGTTGATGCCACACCTTATTATCATTGCGTCTCTCGCTGTGTCAGGCGTAGCTTCCTGTGTGGGACTGACCCTATCACTCAACAAAATCATGAGCACCGCAGAGCGTGGGTGAAGCGAAAATGATTGCGATCTCGCAACTTTACTGCATCGACATCTGCGCTTACGCCATCATGAGCAACCACTGCCACTTGGTCTTACATATCAATCGAGAGAAAGCCCTAAATCTGTCGGCTTATGAGGTAGTTGAACGTTGGCAGCAAGCACACAAACTGCCCAATATCATTTAATGGAGCCTATCCTTTAAGCCTTACAAACGAACTTCCTTTGGATAGCCATGTGAGTTTTGTAGAAAAACAGGGGTGGCAATACGTGTGTAGTACACGCCAGAAGCCAGTTTTATCAAATACATATGTATCACCTATCTGTGTTAGGTGACTTTTCTAAGAATAAGTGGCGGAGAGATAGTCATCTAAACCGACACCTTGAATACGTTGTCTTACCTAGCTTTATGGAGGTTGTAACTCCATTCACTTTCAGACAAATGTACCTATACGTGTACCTAAAGTCAAACGTTACCTTTGTAACCAGTTTATCAATTTCGAAACACTTTATTGATGAGTGGCGGTAAGCTCTTTTCGTCTTGAGGTGCTTCATCAACCTTAACCCTCCACTCATTTTGATACTTTCCAGCGACCTCACGATAACAAAGTGGGCAGCAATGATGCTTGGCCGAAAAATGTGCTCTCGGCGTCTGCATAAAACAAAGATTGTGCTTAGTACAAACAATCTTAACTGGAGTACGGCTATTCTTGTAAACTACATGGCGGTAGTCGTAACGGTCTCCCCAGCGTAACCGAGCTTTAGCGATAAAACTTTGAGTAGTATCTTTTTTGAAAGGCATAATCGTTCATCGCGGCTTATATTGGTCATTATTGACTTACTTTCAACGAGACGGCACATTACTGTGGCTCTGTTAGGCTATTAAAAAGTAAATCATTCTGCTCAGATAACTGTGTCATTTGGTCTGCTATCCCCTCTATCTGCCCCGCTATTCCATCTAACTGCTGCTCGATGGGTGGTTTTTCCAAAGCTTCTCGAATAAGCTTAGTGACCATCTGGTTCATAGACAAATGATGCCTATTCGCTAACCTCTCAAAATCCCTGTACATGCTGATGCTCAGGCGTGGGCTTAGTGTTTTGGTCTTCTTACCAAACTTCTGCGTCCACTGCTTTAATATGCTCTGCCGCTCAGATGTACTGATTCCTTTCAACCACTCTTCCGTTGAAGACACCATGGCATCACCACTTCCCACCCTAACTTGCTCAACCCAAAGTTCATGAGCTTCGTTCTTTTTATCATACCCAATAAAGTAATCTTCCAGCTTCATAATACACTCTCTATTTGTTAATTCACTAACGCTAAGCAAGCACACTCTAATAGATAGAATGTGCCTTATTAACATTTTAAAAAAATTTAATACATTTCACTACTAACTTAACACTACAACATTAAAGTATCTCTTTAAGTCCTCACCAGAAAACTATCGGTTAACACCTCACCTACGGCTTAACACTCAGGTTTCGAGCTATCAACAGAAGTTCTATTGATATTTAAATTCAGTCTTATCTTTATTTTGCAAACCAATGACAAATCAATTTGATGTATGATAATAAATCATTAGTGCAACACTAAACAAACAAAGTGGGGAAATGCACCCACACCAAACCACTTCACTATCCTTGATATCGCATACAAAAAATAGAAGTATCCATCCGTACCCCCATATGTTAAAGAAAGGCCACCAATATTGGGTTTAAAGATACGATAAACACTATAAATGCAGAGTTCCCTGATATTTTTAAAACGAATTTTCTGGCAAAATTACATGCACTATAAAAAGTTACAATGGTCATAATTATCCATGAAACACTCAATTCACTTCATCAACAACCTTAATCATACCGCTGGGATATACAGCTACATTAGACAAAACAGTGATAACAATGGCTATTGTCCGATAACTCAACACACTAAGTTCAGCGACTCTGACGAGCTAAGTGCGAGTGACATCAAACGGCAGATACGAAAGACGGTCCAACCTCTCTTTAAGCAGCATCGAGGTATTACTCGTTGTTACAGCGTCGTTATATTTAAAAATAAAGACATAATGATCCCCTCACCCAA
Organism: Vibrio sp. M250220; assembly: GCF_036533795.1. NCBI lineage: Bacteria > Pseudomonadati > Pseudomonadota > Gammaproteobacteria > Vibrionales > Vibrionaceae > Vibrio > Vibrio sp. M250220. The sequence goes on from NZ_JATABI010000070.1 coordinate 4,859, forward strand.
ACATCTTGAACAGTTTCATCAACACAGAGGTCAATTAAAACAACACACTGATTTTTGCATACATCGACTGTTAGAGCATGAGTCAATCGTTGGTTCACCAAAGACAAGTCTACACATGTCTCAGTTGGTGTACCTCATCGTTCGATACAGTGCGCCAGGTGTCATGCTCTCATCACTCACCAAAAAAGAGGCCGCGTCACGGCTAAATCTTAAAAGCACTCAACTGAACGGCTTGCTCACCAAACTTATCAAAGCCGAGCTCATCTCGATCGAGCCTTTCTCCTTCATCGCCCCAACCGAAAAATTCTGGGAAAGCGGATGCCCAACAACCTTAGAGAAAATGTTCACCTATTCACCTGCTGAAAGCTCTCCAGCCAAAATAAGCGAAGTACAAGAAAGCGCTCTACGCTTCATCAGCAACTTTAACGATCTCAAAGTACATAACCTGCATTTCACCCACGAAAAAAGAATGCACGCATTAAAAAACCTTCCATTTGATATACGTAGTGTGTTTCAACCTGCGCTTACAAGCTATGTACAAGATATAAAAACGAAAGTACTCACTATCGAGAGAGGGTGGTAATATGAAAAGGCAAGCGATATATAGGTACGCCCCTTCTATGACGCAATTGAGCGCTCAATGCGGCTTCGAACCAAGCTCAGAGCTAAAGGCACTATTGCGTTACTTACACCAAGACGATTCCATTGAAAAAGAAGAGTGGAAAATAAAATACGAAAGTGAACTTAACCGCATTCGCCAACCCAGAGATGCGGGGTGGGTTCAAGCGTCCTCTCACAAGCAAAACTACATGATTGACCTACTCAAGCAGCGTACCCTTGAACAGCCTCTGAAGCACAGTGCTATTTCTCTCTTACTGCCGATATTTAAACGCGTTAAAGAAAAAGAATATAAAGAACACCAAGTCTTTAATGCGTGGGAAGAGGAAAGTAAGAAATTTAAGAAAGAACAGACTCGCGCAAAAAAAGAAGGAAGAGCAATATCGCTACCCGAGCCTCCCAAAAAGCCTCGATCCCCAAAACATCATCAACTCCCCAACCTCAGACATTTTAAGCAACTTTACTTTACGCGCTTCTTTTCTGAAGGAGCAACGATCCTCTCTGGTCCCTCTCGATACTTTGATGATCTATACCTTCAGGCGCAATCCGGCTTTTTGTCTATGAATATAACGTACCTCCCACAAGTTATAGTGCCTTTCTCAACAACCGAACTTGAGGGCATGTACTTTAAGGCGAAAAAACAAAAGCTCTCTCGAACTCAATGCGATAAGTTCGACACGCTGCTTCGATACTTCATATTACACATTGATAGAAACACCTACGTCTGCACTAAGACGCAAAGGCAAATGGCGCAAGAGACCCACATTGCAGAGTCCACCGTCAGTCGATTTATCGATACGTTAGTGGCAGCCAAGAAAGTCATACGCCATAAAGTGCCCAGCACATCCACAAATTTGCTTATTGCTGCCGATGATATGTTTGATGGACAAAAAGACGTTCCTCGCCCAATATCGAAAAATTACTCATTCATTGAGACATGCATTCTACAGAGCAAACATTTAGAAAAGCTTTACTACCAAGCCATCTGTCACAGCAAACTTCCTTACATTAGACAATTAGCGATAAAAGAATACACCATTTTCAAAATGGGATAGTCGTCTCTCATTTATCCAATAATCCAATACAGTCATGAGCATTGCTTTGTAATCACAGATAACGGAGCAATCTCATGACCACATCCCTTCAATCCGACCTTAGACTCATCCGCATTAACGACCTCGCCAACATGATTGGCTATCACCGCAGTTCAATTAATCACATGGTGTCTGAGGGGCGATTTCCTGAGCGAATTAAAATAAGCACTAGAGCTAGCGGCTGGCTCCTTCCTGAAATCAAAGCATGGATAAACCAAACGTGGCAATTGGGCCACTCATATAGCCCAGCTTTACTCGAAGAGCCTCACCTATTAAATAGGAAACAAGTGCTCGGCATTTTGGGCGTCAAAAGAGATTCCCTATATCGAATGATAGAAAGAGAAGAGTTCCCCAAAGGAAAAGTATTAAGTCATCGAGAGCAACGCTGGAATTATAACGATGTCATAACTTGGCTGGCAGGCAAAATTCAAGAGCGAGATAACAAGGCGGATTAACTCTCAAAAGTTCTAACCAAGTAACGACCCCAACCACCAGCAATATTCCCAAGAAGATTGCATATACGATATTTGCTCGTTTCATTTTCTTACCTCTTAGTTTCTAGATGAATATCCTATCGAGACACTCTGCTTAATCAGCGCGGAGCGATTCATGGTGGGTGATTTAACTCCTTTCGACAAACAAGAGCAGAATGAAGCGAGAGCCTACTTTGGAGCACTCTCATGTCCACACTGTCTATTATCACGCCGTGCAGTACTGTATTATTTGACGATGCCTTATTACATCGGGTTTGTGACGGATTAGCCAAACTCACCACGTTACCTTTTCGACAACACTGTCAGAGCCTTTGTTTGAGGTCGAGCGTTTCCCATGCAGAGGCAGCGGACATCACCTTATGCAAACTGAAAACAGGCGAATGGAAGATTGTGCGCATCGAGCAATGGAAAAAGCTTGATACTAGCCAACCGGCCATTGCGCATTTATTCGACTTTAAGAAGCGTCTCTTTCAAGATATCAAGACACGTTGCTACTCAATGAATCTCATGCAACACGAATCAAGGTTGCAAACCAGCTTCGAGCAGTGGCAGGCTACATCTCTTGACTCACCCATACTTGATGTTCAGTTAAGAGTGTTGCCTTAAGGCTTCCCGATAAAGCCTTAAAAGCAGGAAGGACGATGTAGCACCCTTCCTACTGCCACACCCAGTAATAAGCTGCTATCCCACGGAATGTTTCAGTGTTATGAATACATTCGCGCCACATGGACTTAGGAGGTTACAATACCTGACTATTTCAATAACACATGATTCTTACATGGCTTTTTCTGAATTTGAACACGCTCGCTATAGCAAAGTACTCAACACGTTTATTCACAGTGTCCGCCCACCTACACATAGTCGCCAGAGCGTCGACATTGAGGGTAAGCTAACGAATCAAACCATCGAAATTATCGAGAACCGAGCTAGGTGGGACAGACCTACAGAAACACTGAGTCACCCCATAGCTAAAATCACCTACATTCGAACACAACAGTGTTGGCGTCTGTCATGGATGCGAGCCAATGGCAAATGGGAAAAGTACGATGAATTTGACCATCTAGAGTATGCTCTAGAGGCAGTAAAAAAAGACCAATATGGTTGTTTTTGGGGATAAAAACATCCTCAAAATTTGTTACTCTGGGAATCGCTAACTTCCGAGTAGTATTGACATCATAAGCACGAGAAAAAGGTGACCTCCCGCCTTATCTGGTAAGGGTTTTGACCTCGACATAACCCTAGCTTATTTTCTGAATGCATACGGATGTATTAATACTACCTATCAGCACTACTTTAGTTAAGTCAATATAAGAATACTTAATCAATAGTATCAGTAGTGATACCCATACCTAGTCATAGAATCATATTCAGTCATACAACATCTATATCAATAATCTTACTCATACAATGGTAAGCCTATAGAGAGTGTTATTGCACTCTCATAGTATTAATCAGAAGCAGGTATGTTTCGTTATCATTCTGTTCATTATCAGCAATGGTTTACGATGATTCATAGAAGCAATGGCTTGATTAACCCGTAGCCTTGTGCAGTGAGAGTAGCAATGACACTTCTTGGTTCAGATGCCGTTAGATAACGGGGGTAGTTAAGATGGATTGGGTCGCGGCCCTTCATCGTCTTATGGGTTACGATAATGCCATTAGATGCGATCATACGCTTCTGGATGTGCTGGTGGCATGTGGTGCGACTAGGCGCCATCAAGATATTACTGCGCTGGTGCAGTGATAAGTTGAGATGGTCAACGTTGCTCTAAGGATAATAACGTCCGTGTTTAAAATTTGGTTTCTCACATTCAATTTCCAACAATACTAAGGCTTTGCCACCTTGTGACAGGTATTAAATACTGACCAAATACAACGATTGAGTTTGTTATGAAATCCATTCATAGCGAGATTCAATCATGACGCAACACTATTCTAGTCATCACTATAATCTCAATCACATTCAAGACATTGAGCACGTACTGCATCAAGCGTTAAGCCAATTTAAACGAGTCAGCGTGTTTAGGTTTGATGTGCATTACCCTGCTTTTCATCCTGATGACCCTACGCCTTATCGTACCCATGAGTTTACGAAGAAATTTCTCGGCTCTCTGTCAGCGAAGTTAGAGTTTCTCACGGGTCAAAAAGTAACGTTCTATTACCTTTGGTGCAAAGAGCACAACATTGAGAAAGGCACAGCCCTACCGCACTACCACTTTGCATTGATTTTGAATGGCAATCAATTTAGGCGCTGGGGCAATTATGACTACCAAGGCCCCTGCTTAAAAACGTGCGTTGAAGAAGCGTGCTTAAGCGCAATGGGATTACCTTCAGAATACGTGTCTAGTGTACTCCAATACGACGGTGTCAAAACCATCTGCACGTATGCAGGCAAAGATTATCAACCTCAATGGAATGAAGCAGTGAGGATGCTCAGCTATTTAGCTAAGAAAGAGGGCAAGATACCTGGACAACGCTGCTGGGGAAAAAGCAACGTATAGCGAGAGCGAATCAAACCAATCATTAACCTCATTTTCAAAACGTAGGGTAAGCATTTTGAACTGCATCGCCTTACGCCTTTCAAATCACAACACTCAAGGACACCATTATCATGACCTATTTACATTCGGTTTCCCCATGCGCTATCTACGTCGATGGTGCAGCGCCCAACAATCAACACGGCTGCCTAAAAGGCGGTATTGGCATTGCGATTTACAATTCAGAGCAGCAGCTTATCCATACTGACTCGATAACCGTTAATCGACCTACTGACAATGCCGAACTAGAACTTATCGCTTTGATAGAAGGGTTAGAATTTGCCAATGATGGCGATACCCTTTATTCAGACAGTGAGTATTGTGTAAAAGGTCACAATGAATGGTTAGAGGGGTGGAAAGCCAGAGGCTGGCGCAAAGCCAACGGTAAACCCATTGCCAATCGTGAACTTTGGCAACAAGTCGATAGGTTACGCGCCATGAAGTACGTACAGGTTATGAAAGTAAAAGCACACGTTGGCATTGAAGGAAACGAAAAGGCCGATAAGTTAGCCACGCTCGCGGCAAGAAATTAAATCAACACACAACAAATAGGAGCCTTTCCTAGGCTCCCTTTTCTATACACACCTTTACACCTTAGGAAACTCGACCATGAGCCAATTTCAATACGCCGAACTCACCCATCCAAATCCTTCTTATCATGTTGAATTTTCATCTAAGACCAAAGGCATACAAGAAGTACTCAATCTTGCCTTATCGCGTTATAAGCGCCTTTCCATACTGCTTATCGAGCTGGTTGTTCCACCAGATTGTAATCCTTATTGCAATGACGATGGCGAGTCACTGATGCATGCATTGATGGACACATTACAGCAATCGATGAACCACTTTGCTGATGGTTTTCACAAGGAGGGACAACTGCATGGTGCATGGGAACTAGACACAACGGATAGGGGGAGTACGTATACTTTCGCGTTAATGGTCGGTTTAGATTGGATGCATTCACACCCTGAGAGTCATCAGCGTCTCAATCATCAAATCCAAAGACACTGGCAACAGGTTTTATCGTTATCACCAATGCACGAGTATCACGATGCGACCTTTTTAATGACAGCGCCCACACGAGATGAGCAGGTGATAGATCAAAAACGCTCATTTTTGATTGCCCAAAAGCAGGTCAACATGGCATACAAACGCATATTGAATCATTTAGGGTTAGATAGCTAATGACAACCTTGATGACACGTGGCAAGGTAATTCGATGCACTAAGCAAGAGCTGACGGGGGGCAGATAAAAAACATGCTAAACCCGATCTGAGCTATTTAATGCCTGAATTGAGATTTGCACTTGTGGAAACACTTTTACTTCATACCCGAGGCAACCAAGCTCATGCAGCAAGGATGCTTGGGATTAGCCGCTGTACATTACGGAAAATTTACAACCAACACCATAAATGATAGTGCCGCTCTCTATCTGACTTAAGGCTTCTAACGTTATGCTCTAATCTTCTCTTGCTATCATGTATAGAGATAAATGTGATCTTGCTTCGGGCAGCTTTTTGCCTAACTTTCCTTTTAAGTCAAAAGCTTATCAATTTGCGGTTGTCCTATTGCTCACCTATTGGGAGTTCGTTATTCTCGGTTTAATACAGAAGATATTATCTACGTCAGACCAGAGTAATACGCAATGAAGCCATTATTTGAATTGTCAAAATCAGAGCAACTATTTCTTTTGGTGGAAGGTGCTTGCATTCCTGACCTAGAAAGGCAGCTTTATCAGCTACCTGGGGTAATGGAACAAGAACCGATTTTTTTGTATCCCCCTTATAATCAGCTATTGAGTGTTT
>NZ_JATABI010000071.1:0-10938 GCF_036533795.1 Vibrio sp. M250220
TGTCGGTCGAATACAGCAATCTGAAACACATTTTTTGCTAAATCGATACTAATAAGCCTATATTTCATGTTGGTCACCTTTATCCTTGATTCTGTCAAAAGTTAATCATGGCACATTGCGATGCCGAGATAGAGGTGACCATCTCATCACACGCCATAAAGGATGAAATAAGAGTGAGTTGTTGATACTTACGCCAAAGGTTCTATTCATGCGGGTTGCCGATTGTTGTTGGCATTCTTAACCTCACTGGATAACTCACCAAAGGGGCGTAAAAATGACAACTGCGAGAAAACAACAGATATGCGTTGATGTCACACCTTATTATCATTGCGTCTCTCGCTGTGTCAGGCGTAGCTTCCTGTGTGGGACTGACCCTATCACTCAACAAAATTATGAGCATCGCAGAGCGTGGGTGAAGCGAAAAATGATGGCGCTCTCGCAACTTTACTGCATTGACATCTGCGCTTACGCCATCATGAGCAACCACTACCACTTGGTCTTACATATCAATCGAGAGAAAGCCCTAAATCTGTCGGCTTATGAGGTAGTTGAACGTTGGCAGCAAGCACACAAACTGCCCAATATCGTATATCGATGGTTAGAAGGGCCGCTCACCAGTAAGGCCGAACTTGAAGTGTGTTTAGCGATTATCGAATCTTGGCGTGAGCGACTATGGAGCCTAAGTTGGTTTATGAAAGAGCTTAATTTTGAGATTGCCTGCCAAGCCAACAAAGAAGACCAATGCAAAGGACATTTCTGGGAAAGCCGCTTCAAAAGCCAGGCTCTACTAGATGAACAGGCGCTCGCTGCGGCGATGACCTATGTCGACTTAAACCCGCTAAGAGCTGGAATAGCCCAAACACCAGAAACCTCCGATTACACCTCAATTAAAGCGAGAGTTGAGGCATTAAACAATCAGCAAGAGACGGCACCTTGCCTTTACCCGTTTGTTGGGAATGACAAAAACCATCAACGTGATGGTATACCGTTTCGACTGATGGATTACATCGAGCTAGTCGATTGGACTGCACGTCAATACCGAGAAGGGAAAGCGAGCTTAAGTGAAGATACGCTACCGATATTGCAAAGACTTAATATCAATCAATTAAACTGGCTTGAGACTTGCATTCAATTAGAGCGTCTGCGCTGCACTACAGTAGGTTGTACCCAAAGCGCAATGATGGCCAAACAGCTGATGAAACGAAAGCGACTCAATTTACTTCGCTTGGATAGCTAAGCGATTAACCAACCATTAAATTTCTAGTTAGAAACCCACACCAAACAAAAAATGTTATTGGTGAGTCACTCGTTACTCAAAAAAGCCTCAATAGACTCATTCACGCCAACAGTGGCTCACAGCACGCAACCCTCTCCCCCTGTCGGACAAATTAATACCGATTTAACCGATAGATTATGCCTGGAGCATAAGTATCTTTTAATAGTGCCTGTCCTTTTAGTAATAACTTTGCGGAAAATCGCTAAAGAATATCGTCAGCAAATCCTTGAGGGTATTGATCCGAAGATTGAGCGTGATACTGAAAAGGTCGATTCTTCTATGTCCCTAGAGCGCTTCTTGATTGAAGCCGATTGATGAGATTTCGATTCAGTATGGTTTGCCTAAGGTGCGGTTTGTATTTTGAAGTTATGGGACAAATTGAAAAGGGCGCAGTTGTCTGATGTGACTACTCCCTGCTTTAGTTTTTCTACATGTCTTTGAGTAGTTCTTTTTGAGCTTGAAATAAATATGAGCACATAGACCAAATAGTAAGAACACTAGCGACTGTAAGAGCGATGTAGGCGATATATAAAAGGACACCACTAGGTTGTATTAGGAAGAGGAGGATAGCTAGCATTTGAGCCGCTGTTTTTATCTTTCCTAACCAAGATACGGCAACTGCATCTCTTTTGCCCTCTTCTGCCATCCATTCTCGTAGAGCAGAAATGATGATTTCTCGGCTGATCATTACTACTGCGGGGATAGTAATCCAAGCTGAATTATAATATTCAACTATTAAAATCAGAGATGTAGAAACTAAAACCTTATCAGCCACAGGATCGATAAATGCACCGAATGCGGATGACTGTTTGAGCTTTCTTGCTAAGTAACCGTCAAGTAGGTCTGTAAAGCCTGCAATAAAAAACACAGAGCCTGTAAGAGCTGCACTATGCTCGATTGGCAAATAGAACAGAATAACCATGACAGGAATAAGCATTAGTCTAAAAAGAGATAATGCATTGGGGATGTTCATATGCATAGTGGGTAGTGTTCTTTAACAAATGATCAGAGTTTGCGAGATGATACAATAATGAATCAGAGACCAACAGCTTTTCGACTATAGACTCATTTAAAAAAAAACTTGTTAAGGGCTTTAAATTGCCACTCAACATAGCGATAATCGTGTGATTAGTGTGATTTTTGCTGTATAAAAATACAGGTTGGGTGTTTGTATGAATGTAGTTGATTTGTTTTGTGGTTGTGGTGGATTATCACTTGGTTTTGAGCAGGCTGGGTTTGATATTCTGTTAGGCATTGATCATGACAAAGCGGCTCTAGATACGTTTAAAGCTAACCATAAAGGTTCTGAAATCATACACGGTGATATTCAAACAATAACCACCAATGATATTCGACGTATTATTGGAGGTAAGAACGTTGATGTGGTAATCGGTGGCCCCCCTTGTCAAGGGTTATCATTGTCTGGTCCGAGGAAGTTTGATGATCCAAGGAATCAACTTTTTTTGTCGTTTGTTCGAGTTGTTAAAGACTTAAAACCAACGTATTTCGTTTTAGAGAATGTTCCTGGTATCATTAGTTTGTTTAAGGGTGAAGTTAAAAATCAGATTATTAAAGAGTTTAGTGATCTTGGATATGTTGTAGATTACAAGGTTTTAAATAGTGCTCACTTTGGGGTTCCACAAGTAAGGAAGAGAGCGATCTTTATTGGTGTCTTACATGGTGAGGGTCCTGTGAAGTTCCCTACTCCTTTAATTGAAAGTGAGAAGGACTTTATTACTTGTCAGCAAGCAGTGTCTGATTTGCATGGTTTGGATGATGATGTTATGCCTGAATCTTTTGAATACGCATCTTCACCACTTAGTGCATATCAAAAACTAATGCGAAATGGAGCTCCGAGTAAACTTAACAATCATTTGATAACTAAACATCAGGAAAAGGTTAAGTCAACAATAGCATTAGTGCCAGAGGGTGGTAACTATAAAAACTTACCTGAAAACTTTGTATCAACTCGAAAATTTAATGTCGCTTGGACACGTTACCATAGTCAGAAACCTGCGAGTACTATAGATACAGGACATCGACATCATTTTCACTACAAGCACAATAGAGTTCCAACGGTTAGAGAAAATGCTCGCTTTCAATCATTTCCAGATTCATTTGTATTTCTGGGTAACAAAACAGAGCAATATCGCCAAGTAGGGAATGCTGTACCTCCTCTATTAGGAGAAGCAATAGCAAAGGTATTGAAAAAATGACAGTTCCGAATTCTTACAAAATTAAGGAAGTGAATTTGCTTCCTCTTCATATGGTTAGACCTAGATTCAAAAATAATATTGAAAATGTGTTATTTTACATGGCTAAAGAAATCACTTCTTTTTCTGGTGCGATAGATGGCCAGGTTCTAGATAATATGATTTCAAATTTTCCTGGTAATAGTCATCTGGTAGAAAAAACACTAGCCAACTGGAGGACAGAGATTAGTGCTCTTTTTGGACTTATGCAGTATGAAGATGGATTTGGGTATTATGCTAGCTCTATTTCGAAGCGACTGTCTGAAAAAGAAGACTTAATCGAGTTTTTTAAGAATTTTGCAATGAAAATTCAATTCCCTAATGGAATGTTGAAACCTCATGTAAATAAAAAGTTGATAGAAAGTGGAGTGGACTTTGCTCCCTTGTCTTTTGTTGTTAATTTGTTGAATATCCTTAAGGAAGTAGGGGTAAGTGAATCTTATATAACAAAAGATGAATTGACTTATGTTATTTTTGATGATCTGAGATTTACAACAGGTAAACTTGGCCCCATTGATGCTAAAAATATTATAATGAATAATAGAAAGCATTCTGTAATTTATGAAAAACATAAATTCATAAAGGGTATTACAAAGGGAAATAGAGGCGATCAAACTAGAACTGCCTTAGATTTTCTCGATTACCTAGAACTTGCAAATATTCTTATAAAGAAATCATCAAAGTATTTTTTAAATGATATAGAATCTGACTTTATTGAATATGCGTGTAAAGAAAATGGTAACTTTGATAGGTTTAGACCTTTTTATAACAAGATTTTTACAGTTGCTCAGTTGAGTAATGTTCAAAATTCTTGGTTTGATTATGTTAATACTTTAGACTTTAATGAAAGTGCTACTAGCATAAGAAAGTTCATTCAAACTAAAGTTAAAGATGACACCGTGTCAATTAATTTATTTGATGGTACAACGGAAAAAATGACCACAAAAGAAATTGGTGATTTAGGTGAGTCTTTAGTTATCTCACATGAGAAAAATAAACTCGAAAGTTTAGGGCTTGGTCATAATAAGCATCTTGTGCAATTCATACCTACTCATCTTGGAGCTGGGTATGATGTAAAATCTATGGATGAAATGGATAATCAAATATTCATTGAAGTTAAAACAACATTGAGCAATCACGCCCTAACCCAGAGTAGAGTTTCGTTGACTAAGAATGAGTGGAATGCGGCATATACTAATAAAGAAAATTATTACATTTATCGCTTGATTATTACTAATGATACTAGAAGATTACTTGTAATGAATAATCCGGTTGGACTGGTTCAGCAGGGAGAGATTAAACTCTCAGCTCCTAAAGGTGTAGAGCTAATATTTAAACCGGATGTGTTGAAAGAGGTTGAGCTACTAGCATGAATAAATTAAAGATTTGCTCTGTATTTAGTGGTTGTGGTGGTATGGATCTTGGAGCCATTGGTGGTTTTAAATACCAAGGAAAGTACTATAAAAATAATAACACAGAAGTGGTTTTCTCTTCAGATATAGATCCTTATGCTGTGGGTATTTATAATGATAATTTTGAACATCAGAGTATATTAGGAGATATTAGAGAACTAAAAGATACTATTCCTGAGCATGATGTTTTAATTGGAGGCTTTCCTTGTCAGTCATTTTCTGTTGTTGCACAAAATCCTCCCCGTTTAGGGTATAAAAACGAGAATGGTAAATTATTCTTTGAAATGGTCGATATAATTAAAACTCACAAGCCAAAAGTATTCATTGCTGAGAATGTTAAGGGGTTGTTGTCGGCTAATAAAAAGCAAGCTTTTCCACTGGTTATGCAGTCATTTAGAGACGCTGGATATCATTGTAAGCATATGGTACTTAACTCTTCTCATTATGGAGTACCCCAAAAAAGGGAACGAGTATTTATCGTGGGTTTTTTAGATTCGAATGATTGTGACAAGTTTGAGTTTCCTGAAAAGATAGATTCAAATATTATTTTAAAAGATGTTTTAGAAAATGAGAGTGAAGTAGAAAGCAAGTTTTTCTTCTCTCAAAAAGCAATAAATGGGATGCTTAAGAATAAAGAAACAATGAATAAAGGTCGAGTGCAGGATCCTTTAAGTCATTGTAATACTATTAGTGCTCATCTATCTAAAGCAAGTTTAAATAGTGTAGACCCAGTACTATGTATCGATGGTCGTTATAGAAGGTTCACCCCTAGAGAAGCGGCTAGAATTCAGTCATTTCCAGAAGATTTTAAATATAATGTATCCAATACTAGAGCGTATAAAGCGATAGGCAATGCTGTTCCTCCCGTAATGATGTGGCATGTTATGTCAAGTGTTATTAAAGTAATTGGAATTGTTGCTGAAAAAAAGGCAGCCTAGAGCACAAAATAAAGTAGTCCCCTTTAGGCACAATTAATTTATTTAATAGTTTTGTGACAATTTAAGGGATAGGGGACTGCTTTTTCAACTTGACATACAAAGTTAATGTTTTTTGCGTTACCGTTCTAATGTCTAACTAAATATTATTAAATACAGTTGGCTATGAGATGTGTTTAAAATGTGTGCTCAAGCAATTCTGTGTCTGAATAGTGTAATGCAGATCCAACAGAATCCTAATTTATGGTCTTGAATTTCCAACAAGATCCTAGTAAATACAGTTAGTTAAAAAACATGTGAGGACTTTCGGGCGTGGCGGTTCAAGTCACTCGCCAGTAACATACATAGAAAGGTCGCTTTTATAGCGGCCTTTCGTCGTTTTTGGGGGATGAACATTGTAACTGTCGTTCCATGAGCCTTCTGCCCCTTCTCTCGCCTAAAGCACATTCGTCAGTACTGGTTTATTCCAATGAAGAGACTGATGGTAATTCAAAATCAGTGGTCTTACGTACTATTGCATATTTCGGAGCATTCCGATCAGTCATTTCGGAATAGCGAAAACCGCGATCGGAATGCTGAAATCCTTCCTTTTTCTCCTTTAAATCAATAACTCGCTATTCTTTACTTCTTAAACAAGAACGTAAGGAAGCGACAATGGCCAAAAAGAGAACTCCAATGAAAAAAATTAAAGAGGTATTACGCCTAAAGTACGACTGCGAACTCTCAAATCGCAGCATCGCTTCCTGCCTGAAACTCGGCCCCTCCACCATCTCGGAACTCCTGACTCGCTTTAAACAAAGCCAACTTGGCTGGCCTCTACCCGAAGGTTGCAGCGATGCTGATCTGACGCAGGCGCTGTATCACGGCAAGAAAGCCAGTCGGGATAAAGTCATGCCAGAGTTCACTCAATACGCTGTCGAACTCAGACGTAAAGGTATGACGAAGATGTTGCTCTGGCAGGAGTATCATGAGCAATATCAAGAGCGAGCTTACGCTTACACTCAGTTCTGCGAGCACTTCACTCGCTGGTTCAAAACCCAAAAGCGCAGCATGCGTCAGCTTCATGTTGCGGGTGATAAGCTGTTTATCGACTACTGTGGGCCGAGGCTTCAGGTGGTCAACCCTGACACAGGAGAAGTGCGTGAAGCGGAAGTGTTCGTCGCGACCTTAGGCGCGTCCAATTACACCTATGTTGAAGCCTTCCCGAGCCAAGGTAAGTCTTACTGGTTAGAGGCGCATGCAAATGCTTTCGAGCACTTCGGCGGCGTACCACAGCTCTTGGTTCCCGATAATCTGCGTAGCGCGGTTACCAAAGCCAATCGTTATGAGCCGATACTTAATGAGAGCTATCAAAAACTGGCGAATCATTATCAAACGGCTGTGATGCCCACTCGCCCCCACAAACCGAAAGACAAAGCCAAAGCAGAGAATGCCGTGCTCCTAGTGGAACGCTGGATTATGATGCGGCTGCGACACCAAACCTTCCATACCTTCAAAGAGTTGAACCTCGCTATCCGTGAGCTTATGAATGACTTAAACCAACGTAAGATGAAACAGTATGGTGCAAGTCGTAAAACACTGTTCGACAAACTCGATAAACCCGCGTTAAAGCCCCTTCCTAAGCAACGATACCAATATACCGAGACCAAGCGAGCCAAGGTTGGGCCCGACTATCACATCGAATATCGCCGTCACTACTACTCGGTTCCCCATCAGCTTGTTGGCCACCATGTTGAACTGGAAGCCTCCAACCGTCTGGTGCAGATTTACCATCAAGGTAACTTGGTCGCCCAGCATCCACGCAGCCAAAGAGAGCGCGGAAACAGCACCCAACCAGAGCACATGCCGAGTAATCATCAACATCAGAAGTGGTCGCCTGGCCGCTTGCTCAACTGGGGAGCCAATATCGGCCCTGCCACACGAGAGGTCGTCAATAAGATGCTGAACTCGAAGCCTCATCCAGAGCAGTCTTATCGCTCCTGCCTTGGGCTGCTCAATCTGAGTAAAGCGCATAGCGAATCACGCTTAGAGCAAGCCTGTAAAGATGCACTGATGCTGACAAAGCCCAATTACACCTTCATCAACAATCTACTCAAGAACAATCGTGAAGGGCAACTGAGTAAAGATAAAGTGAATACGCCGAACCTTGTTCACAGCAATGTTCGAGGCCCGAACTGTTATCACTAGGAGAAAGGATATGAACGTACTGAACGATCAACTCAAAACCCTCCGCTTGAGCCATGCGGCGAAGGCGTTAGAGCAGCAACAAGAGCAACTAACCACCTACGTAGAACTGGACTTCGAGGAGCGGTTGAGCTTACTTCTGGAAAGCGAGATCTTGAATCGTAATCAGAGCAAAATCCAACGCTTAAAACGACAAGCTAAGTTAAGAGTGGATGCTCAGCCGAGCCAACTCATCTACAAGGAGAGACGAAACCTCAACCGCAAGCAGATGAGCGAACTTCTAACGGGGGGCTATCTGCACAAGTACCAGAACATCTTGGTCACAGGCCCAACAGGAGCAGGTAAAACGTATCTTGGCTGCGCACTGGCAACCAGCGCCTGCGAACAACAACAAACGGTCAGATACTACCGATTAACTCGCTTGCTTGATGATCTGACCGCAGGTCGTCTGGATGGTAGCTATCAAAAGCAACTTCAATCGTTGGCTAAGAAAGCTCTACTTATCCTCGACGACTGGGGGATGGAAAAACTGACTCAAGAGCATGCAGGCCACTTGTTAGAAGTGCTTGAAGACCGCTACCAAAACAGCAGCACAATCGTCATCAGTCAACTACCCGTAAAGGAGTGGTACAACATGATCGGCAACGCCACCGTCGCTGATGCTCTAATGGATCGGCTGGTACACAATAGTCATCGAATAGAACTGGGAGGTGAGTCAATGAGAAAACTGGCGCAATCCGATCACTTAGAGTAAAAATAGGAAGAGAGAAAAACGGCAGGATCAGGTGATCGGAATAAACCGAAACGAGCGATCGCAATCACCGAAATACGCACTATCGATGTGTTTTACGCTCTGTTGCGCATGCCTTGAGTGGTTTACTTAAATTTTCTGTGGCTTAGGGAAAAGTTGTCTATCTTTAAATTATCAAGATGGAGGCTGAAAATGTACCAACTCACTCCCTATCTATTCTTTGCAGGACGCTGCCAAGAAGCACTTGATTTTTATCAGAACTGCTTCGGAGGCGTTACTGTTTCTAAGCAACTGTTTAAAGATGCGCCTCAAGAGATAGAAGGAGCAGACCCACATTGGGTAATGCACGCAGAGTTTCAAGCATCAGGTATGAAATTGATGTTATCTGATGGTGTATTTGCAAAAGAGCTCTCTGGCAACAATATTGCTTTGTCGGTTGTTCTGACAGACATCGATGAACAAGGTCGGCTCTTTGACAAGTTATCGGAAGGAGGTCACGTCATGATGCCTCTGGCAGATACATTTTGGGGCGCTCGGTTTGGTAAAGTAGAAGATCAGTTTGGTATCCGCTGGATGCTACACTGCAACCTTGTATAGTTTGATATACATTGAAGCTATGACTTTCACGTAAGATATCTCTCATTCCAGCGCATAGATAATGATTTCGTTTTCCCATTACTCTAAAATTAGTCATTAATAAGTAAGTAAATAAAGTTGTATATAGATCGTGGCGAGCATCAAAATTACTGTAGATAGGCTACAGCCAGGGTTGCATATTCGTCTTCCGGTTAAATGGAACGAGCATCCCTTTTTATTCAATAGCTTCAAAGTGAAAGACGAAGAACAAATTCGTATGATTCGTCACTTAGGGATTAAGCACGTCTTCATAAACCCAAATCAAAGTGATACGCAACCACTTCCCTCATCAAGTCAATCTAGCTCAGTAGAGGAACCTGTTGATAGTGAAGTCGATCTCGAAGCGCAAAAGCTCTGGAAAGAGAAACAAGATCGGATTGAAAAACTTAGTGCCTACCGACGACGTGTCATCAACTGTGAAAAAGAGTTTGAGCGCTCGTTGTCGCGCATGAGAGCGGTCATGAATAAGATCCGCAATCGACCAGAACAAGCCGTTGATGAGGCGGCGCTACTCGTTAATGATATCGTTGATAAGCTACTAAGTGACGACAACGTTACGCTGCACTTGATGAATGGTAAGAGTGAATTTGAAGACATTTACTTTCATTCACTCAATGTTTCCGTGGTCGCGATGATGATCGCCAAAGCAAAAATGCTGAGTGCAGATCAAATAAAGGAAGTCGCTTTCGCTTCTTTATTTCATGATATGGGGAAAGTGAAAGTCCCTACAGCGATATTGCGTAAACCGACTCATCTTACTGAACCTGAAAAAAACTATCTAAAACTGCATACAAAATATGGGTTAGAGATCGCGGCTAATATGGCGAGTTTTCCTGAAAGTGCTCGGACAGTCATAGCGCAGCATCATGAGCTTAATGACGGTTCCGGTTACCCTGAAGGATTGAAAGAAGATCAGATTGATGAGCTAACCCAAATTGTTGCTGTGGCAAATGCCTATGACAATCTTTGTCATACTAATGTCGCCGCTGACCAAAAAATTCCTTATGTGGCGCTCTCATACCTCTACAAAAACTGCAAGCATCTATATAACAACGAGAATCTGAGCTTATTGATTAAGTTTATGGGGATCTATCCTCCAGGCACTGTCGTACAACTATCGAATGATATGGTCGGTTTGGTTATCTCTGTGAACTCTAAGAACATTCTCTTTCCTAATGTTCTTATCTACGACCCCTCTGTACCCAGAACTCAAGCGCCAATCATTGACTTAGCTGAAAGAGAAATAAAGATAGTTAACGCAATCTTACCTAACAAACTTCCGGATAAAGTAAGGGAGTACCTAAATCCACGCTCACGGATTTCATACTTTTTTGATTCAGATGACTAGGGTCTGTTGATCTTTCGTGATGATTTTTTGAACGGCATGGTGAAGGTTATAATCATTTCGCCAAAAACAAATCACAACTGAGTTCACCATGCCAAGGACAATGCTAACTGATAAACGATGGGAAAAGCTACTTCAAGTGATGAC